>JAUYES010000745.1 GCA_030691225.1 Holophaga sp.
CGTCCGGCTAGGCCGGACGCTTCAAAATGTTCCTACTTGCTGCCCTTAACCTTGGCCACGATTTCTTCGGCCACGTTGCGGGGTGCTTCATCGTAGTGACTGAACTGCATGGTGTAGGTGCCTCGTCCCTGCGTCATGGAACGCAGTGTCGTGGAGTAGGCAAACATCTCGGCCAAGGGAACCTTGGAGGTGACAACCCGGACACCGGCTCGCTCTTCCATGTTCTCGATTCGACCACGACGACTATTGAGGTTGCCGATGACATCGCCCATGTAGTCTTCGGGCATTTCGACTTCCACGGCCATGATGGGTTCGAGCAAGACAGGGTTGGCTTTTTCGCAGGCAGTCTTGAAAGCCATGGAACCGGCAATCTTAAAGGCCATTTCGTTGGAGTCAACCTCGTGGTAGCTGCCGTCGTAAAGCGTGACTTTGACATCGACCACCGGGAAGCCTGCCAGGATGCCAGAATGTGTGGCTTCCTGAATGCCTTGATCCACGGGCTTGATGTATTCCTTGGGCACCACACCGCCAACAATACCGTTGACGAATTCGTAACCCTTGCCGGATTCGTTTGGCTCCAAGGTAATCCTGACGTGACCATACTGACCACGCCCGCCGGACTGGCGAACGAACTTGCCTTCGGCATCAACCTTCTTCCGAATGGTTTCACGGTAGGCCACCTGGGGTTTGCCCACGTTGGCGTCTACCTTAAACTCGCGCATCATGCGATCCACGATGATCTCAAGGTGCAACTCACCCATGCCTGCGATGATTGTCTGGCCGGTTTCGGCATCCGTGCGAACTTTAAAGGTGGGATCTTCCTGGGCTAATTTCTGCAAAGCAATGCCCATTTTCTCCTGATCAACCTTGGTCTTGGGCTCGATGGCCACCTGAATCACGGGATCTGGAAAATCCATCGATTCGAGAACGATCGCATTGTTTTCATCGCAAATCGTTTCGCCGGTAAAAACATCCTTGAAGCCCACAGCAGCGCCGATGTCGCCCGTACGGACTTCCGTAATGTCCTCACGCTTGTTCGCGTGCATCTGAAGAAGACGGCCGATACGGTCCCGTCGCCCCTTGGCAGAGTTATAAACCGGGGAGCCCGAAGCCAAAACACCGGAGTAAACACGGATGAACGCGAGACTACCAACAAAGGGATCCGCCATGATCTTGAAGATGAGCGCACTGAAGGGCTCGCTATCGCTGGCTTTTCGCTCGGAAGCATTGCCGTCCATATCGTGCCCCTGAATGGGAGGAATATCCTGGGGGCTCGGCATGTAGCTGACCACAGCATCCAGCAATGGCTGAACACCCTTGTTTTTGAATGCCGAACCGCACGCCATGGGCGTAAATAGTAATTCCAGGCAACCCTTGCGGATACCAGCTCGAAGCTCATCTTCCGTGAGCTGCTCACCGCCGAGGTATTTCTCCATCAGATGCTCGTCCGTTTCGGCGACCATCTCAACCATATTCTCGCGCCACTTCTCGGCCTCAGCCTGAAGCTCGGCGGGAATCTCGCCATAGATGACGTTGAAACCCTTGTCGCCTTCGTCGAAGGTCAACCCTTGCATGGTCACGAGATCGACGATGCCCTTGAAATTGTCTTCCGCGCCAATGGGGATGTGGATCGGCATTGGTTTGGCAGCCAAGCGGGTCTTCATCATTTCAACGACCCGATAGAAGTCCGCACCAGTGCGATCCATCTTGTTCACAAAAGCCAACCGAGGGACTTTGTACTTGTTAGCTTGGCGCCAGACGGTTTCAGACTGGGGCTGCACGCCACCAACGGCGCAGAACACAGCAACGGCGCCGTCAAGCACGCGCAGGGAGCGTTCAACTTCGGCCGTGAAATCCACGTGACCCGGGGTGTCGATGATGTTGATGCGGTGCTCGACACCAGCCATCAGGCCGGTCTGAGGAATCCAGGCAGCCGTGATCGCCGCGGAGGTGATTGTGATGCCTCGCTCCTGCTCCTGGACCATCCAGTCGGTGGTAGCGGCACCGTCATGAACTTCGCCAATCTTGTGGATTTTTCCAGTGTAGTAAAGAATGCGCTCCGTAGTCGTCGTCTTACCGGCATCGATGTGAGCCATGATGCCGATATTGCGGTAGCGCTCGAGAGGGGTCGTGCGGGCCACGGGGGCCTCCTAGCGTGTCAGAGATCCAAGGGAAGGTGCGAAAAGGCAAAAGACGGGGCCGACCCGATGATCGGCCCCGTTTTCGAACGGCATGCGATTACCAGCGGAAATGCGCAAAAGCCTTGTTGGCTTCAGCCATTTTGTGGACATCGTCCTTCTTCTTCATGGCAGCACCACGGAAATTCATGGCGTCCAGGATTTCGCCAGCAAGCTTGTCGCGCATGGTCCGCTCGCCACGAGAAGCAGAGTAGGTCTTCAACCAGCGCATGGCCAAGGACTGACGGCGGCTCTGAGGAACCTCGACCGGCACCTGGTAGGTGGCGCCACCCACACGACGAGACTTGACCTCGACAGCAGGCTTAATATTGGAAAGAGCCTTGTCAAAGGCATCCAGGGCCAACTCACCGGACTTCTTGGCGACAATCTCAAGTGCACCATAGAGAATGCGCTCGGCCGTAGCCTTCTTGCCGCGCTCCATGAGCACATTGACAAATTTGGTGATGGTGACGCTGTTGTAGACAGGATCCGGAAGGATCTCACGTTTGGCGGGAGTGCTGCGACGGGACATTGGCTGCCTCCCTTACTTCTTGACGGCAGCGGCTTTGGGCCGTTTTGCGCCGTACTTTGAACGAGACTGATTGCGATTGGCAACGCCGGTCGTATCAAGCGTCCCACGGACCACGTGATAGCGCACACCAGGCAGATCCTTAACACGGCCGCCGCGGATCAACACGATGCTGTGTTCCTGCAAATTGTGGCCAACACCAGGAATATACGTGGTGCACTCGATGCCGTTGGTGAGGCGAACACGGGCAACCTTGCGAAGCGCGGAGTTCGGCTTCTTGGGGGTGGTCGTAAACACGCGGGTGCAAACGCCGCGCTTCTGGGGACAAGCGTTAAGCGCTGGGCTCTTCGTCTTGTTTTTGTAGGATGTCCGCCCTTGGCGAATCAGCTGGTTAATGGTTGGCACTCCAACCTCCTTGCGTGGACGCTCAGAACATCTGGCGTCAAGGCCCGAGAGGTCATACACCGCTAGGCGGCGACATCGGACAGAAAGAAATGGGCACGACCCACTAGGGTCGGGAACCTTGAATGTTACCTAAAAAACCAAGTAAGTCAAAGGAAATGAAACTCAGGCACCCTAATGACAGGCACACCCGCCACAACAGCCCCCACCACCCTCACTGAGCTTGGGCGGGGTTGGCTCTGGCGCCTTTTCGGCAACTTTGCTCCCTTGCCCCTGACCATACCCGCCAGCAAACCAACCGCTCCCAGAGAGGGCAAATGATGTTAACGAAATTTGCCGACTCATCCCATGGACAGCATTGCACTTAGGACAATCATGCGTTTCGCTAGCAGAGAGGCCTTCGAGCTTTTCCTCGAACTCCCCACAGGCCTCACAGCGGTATTCGTAGAGCGGCATAGCATCCTCATGATCGAAGCGGGTCGTCACCGTAAACCAAGTAGTTTACCGCACACCTTTGATGCATACACGTGATGGTTTCTTCCCGGCTGGTCGTGTCTCATTTCTTAAGAAGTGATTTTTCCTTTTCAGATTCACGCATCCTCGTGAGCTTGCTATCGAACCGCTCGCGCTCACCGGGCACCGCCCACTTTTTGGCTTCTTCAAGATCCTTGACGGCCAAATCGGTTTTGCCAAGCAGGATATTCACCCGCGCCTGGGTCAAAAAAAACTCAGACTCGTACGGAAGCAACTTGATGGCCTTGCGAATTAATGTCAGTGCACCATCGACATTGCCTTCCGCTAATGCTTCCTCAGCAAGAAAAGCATTGAAATAGGGGTCCTTCTTTCGCACATCAAGTTCGAGGAGTCGATAACGAATGGCCTCCTCGAATCGTCCCTGCTCTCGCATCAAGGCTTGCATGTTTCCGATAGCGGAACTATCTCTCGGGTCGCAACGAAGCGCCTTTCGAAAGGCCGCTTCTGCATCCTGGAATTTTCCGTGTGACTTCAGGACGACTCCATAGATATTCCACCCGACGCTCAGGGATGAATCCATCTCAACTGAGATCTTGGCGGTGACTAAAGCCTCATCTGTTTGCCCCTTATCCAATTCTTCGACGGCTCGATTAGCGTAAAACAGGGCTCGCACCCTTGAGTCACCGATTACCGCGACTCGATAGACACCTACTCGCTTGCGCAACTGAGGCAAAAAATCCGCGACAACATCCTCCAGGGGAGGAAGCTCAACCAGGGCTACAATATGGCGCTCCAGGCGGACAACTGTTCCAACGCGCCGCCAACGGTTTGTGTTGAGCGCCTCGGCAAACCGCGCCTGAATACCCAACGAATCACAAGCAGCCACATAAAAAGCTGTCAAGGATAGGCAGTTGGCCTTCCGATCCCGCCAAACTTCAGCCACCGTGCGTGTGTAGGTATTATCGTAAGTCAACCCCAAACCGCCTTCTGCTTGAGATCGAAAGATTGCTTCAAGAAGAGCCTGCAGCTTGGCCCGGGTTCCATTCTGACTTCCCGTGGTATGCCGTGCAAAATTCCGCACTTCAATGGGCATTGCAAAAGGGTCCTCTTCTGCGTTGAGGGCAAACACGCACAGGACGGAGACAATTAGCGTGCGGAATCGCATGAGCACCTCACACTCCCAAGATTACGTGGATTCCTGAATTCCACCATTGTTCGTATACGTGGGGACTCTCTATAAGGGGTAGACTTCATTTTCTCTGGAGCCAAGCATGACCACCGCCATCGTTTGCGCCTATTCTCCCGTGGGCCGGGAGGCTTTGGAGGGATTGATCGAGGCCGGGATCGAGGTCTTAATGCTTTACACCTACCCTCAAGCCTCGGATGAGGAATGGTTCGAACCTCCCGCAACTTTCGCAAAATCCCAAGGTATTCCTGTTCGAATGGAGCCCGATTTCAACGCCGATTCGGTTTTCCTAGCGATCCAAAATGCTAAGCCGGATCTTTTGTTGAGTTTTTATTTCCGCGAAATGATCAAGGCCCGAGTTTTAGAAATTCCTCGCATCGGCGCCTTCAATCTTCACGGATCTCTCTTGCCCCGATACCGAGGGCGCGCGCCCATCAACTGGGTGCTGGTCAAAGGCGAAACAGAAACGGGCATAACCCTTCACGCGATGACTCCAAAACCCGACGACGGAGATATCCTCGCCCAGGTTCGAATACCCATCGACTGGGACGAAACCGCCTTGAGCCTAACCATGAAGGCCGCCAGTGCCGGTCGAAAGCTGGTGAGGGAATCCCTGCCTGGAATTGTGGCCGGAACCACGCCGCGTCTTTCCCAGCGAGACCTTTGCCCTTCTACCTATTTTGGGGGGCGAAAGCCTACCGACAGTCGCCTTCATTTTGAAATGAAGGTAGAAGAAGCCTTCAACCAGATTCGCGCCGTTGCGGATCCCTGGCCAAATGCTTTCCTACAAACGGCAACGGAAGAAGTCCACATCGCATGGGCCCTTCCATCTCTGGAGACTTGTCCTCAAGGCAGTTTCCGGATCACCCAGACCGGAGTAATCCTGGGCTTTGCGGATGGCTCCCTTCGACTAACCGAGCTTCGAAAAAACAGCCGCCGAAGCACCCGTCCAACCGAACAGGCAGACTGGCTCCGCGCCCTGGACATACCCGAAGTCCAGTTTTAGAATTGGCTTTCATCCAAACGAGGCCAACCATGATGCGTTCCGCAGCCCTGCTGTTGGTGCCTGCCCTTATCCTGACGGCCGGTGCGTCCCAGAAAAAGCAATCTCGCCGAAGCGGGCCAGTCAGCTCGGCCAAAGAAGCAAAAGATATTGCCGAACGGGAAGTCAATGGTGTTGCCGTCAGCGCTCGGCGGGTTCCTCTGAACGGGGCCTCAAGCGGATGGGAAGTGGATGTGGCGATGCCTAACGAAAACCGAGGTTGGCGCTGTTTGATTGATTCGGACACCCACATGGTTCACACCAAAGATCGCATTCCAAACCCAAAAAAAGGTAAATCCCAGCGTTAACCCCCGCTCGGCGGACAACCGGTACCGGTAAGCGGAAGTGACGGTATTTTTACAACAACCGCCTTACCAATCTTGACCCAACGCGTAAACTTGTCCTGCGGTGAAGACCGCATGGAGGATGACATGGGTTTGATGGACTGGGGCAAAGCTCAATTTCTTGACATCGTCGAGTGGTTGGACGATTCAAACGACACCATGGCTTGGCGGTTTCCCTTCCGAGGCCAAGAGATCCAGAACGGCGGCAAACTCGTCGTTCGCGAAAGCCAAGAGGCGGTCTTCGTCAACGAAGGACAATTCGCGGATGCCTTTACTCCCGGGACTCACACCCTCAACACCCAAAACCTGCCCATTCTTGCGACCCTCAAAGGTTGGAAGTATGGCTTCGAGAGCCCCTTCAAGAGCGATGTCTATTTCCTGAACACCAAGCTCTTCAATGATCTAGGTTGGGGGACACCTAACCCCATCATGATGCGCGATGCCGATTTCGGTATGTTGCGCATTCGCGCCTTTGGCATCTATTCGATTCGCATCAAGGACAGCAAAAGCTTCCTCAAGAATGTCGTGGGCACCAATGGCGTCTTTGCCGTGGCCGATATTCAAGAACAGCTGCGCAAGAGCCTTATCAGCAAGTTCACGGATGCCCTGGGTGAAGCCAAGATCCCGGCCCTTGACTTGGCCGCAAAATACGATGAAATCTCAGAACTCTTGCGCCAGAAGATGGACCCCGAATTCCAGACCATGGGCCTGGAGTGCTCCAAGCTCTTCATCGAGAACATCAGCCTGCCCGAAGAAGTCGAAGCGATGATCGACAAGCGCACCAGCGTGGGCATGATGGCCCCTGTCATGGGCGCCTACACTCAGATGCAGGTGGCGGATTCGATCCCCTTGGCCGCCCAGAACACGGGCGGTATGGCCGGCTTGGGCATGGGAGTGGGAGTCGGTCTCGGAATGGGCAACATGATGGGCAACCAAATGGGCCAAGCAGCCTCCCAAATGAACCAGGGCTTCGGGCAGATGGGGCAGTCCGCGTCACCACCTGCCACTGCCCCGGTCGCCAAGACCCTGAAAGAGGACCTGACTGATTTGAAGGATCTCTTCGACTCTCAGCTCATTAGCCAAGTGGAGTTCGATACCCAACGCACCAATATCATGAAGAAACACGGCATGGCATAAGGGAAATTGCCTACCAGAAAACTCGGATTCTAGAGTTTCTGGTAGGCTTATTTTTCTCCGAGGAGCGTTGCGAGGCACCCCAGGTGTCCCAGGCTCGGGACCGGCAGTGACCGGATGGAACAACGGCGCTCACCCGACAAACCAATTGTGTTTGAAGGGTGAGTGGTAGAGGTATGCTCTCCTCTCATTGTTTCCAAACCCATTCCCGGAGCCCGCCATGACAACAACTTCTCAATACGTTGTTGCAGACCTAACCCTTGCAGGTTGGGGCCGCAAAGAAATCGCCATCGCCGAATCCGAAATGCCGGCCCTTATGGTGATCCGCGAAGAATACGCCGCTACTCAGCCGTTAAAGGGAGCCCGCATCGCCGGGTCCCTACATATGACGATTCAGACCGCCGTGCTCATCGAGACGCTCGTAGCTCTTGGTGCTGAAGTGCGATGGGCTTCCTGCAACATCTATAGCACTCAGAATCACGCCGCCGCGGCTATTGCTGCAAGCGGCGTTCCCGTATTCGCCATCAAGGGCGAAACCTTAGCGGAATACTGGGATTACACCCATCGCATTTTCGAATTCGCCGAAGGCACTCCCAATATGATTCTGGATGACGGGGGAGATGCCACGCTGCTTATTCATCTTGGAGCCCGCGCTGAAACAGACTTGAGCGTTCTGGATCACCCCGATAGCGAAGAGGCCCGCGTGCTTTTCGCCTCCATCAAAAAGCGATTGGCCAGTCAGCCCGGCTGGTACTCCAAACAGCTGGCCGCCATTCAAGGTGTGACTGAAGAAACCACCACCGGCGTGCACCGCCTCTACGAGATGCACAAGAAGGGTGAACTAAAGTTCCCCGCCATCAATGTCAACGACAGCGTCACCAAGTCTAAGTTCGATAATCTCTACGGCTGCCGCGAATCTCTGGTAGACGGAATCAAGCGCGCAACCGACGTAATGATTGCCGGCAAGGTAGCCGTTGTCTGTGGGTACGGCGATGTGGGGAAGGGTTGCGCCCAGGCGCTCAGTGCATTGCGCGCACAGGTATGGGTGACGGAAATCGATCCCATCTGTGCCCTGCAGGCAGCCATGGAAGGCTATCGCGTAGTCACCATGGAATTTGCCGCTGACAAGGCCGATATCTTCGTAACTGCCACCGGCAACTTCCATGTCATCACCCACGATCATATGGCCGCCATGAAGGATCAGGCCATCGTCTGCAACATCGGCCACTTCGATAGCGAGATCGATGTGGCGGGTATCGAAAAATACCAGTGGGAAGAAATCAAGC
>JAUYES010000751.1 GCA_030691225.1 Holophaga sp.
ATGAAGTTTTTTCCTGACGGCTTCGAATGTCGGCGATCCACCTTGCCAACTCGTCAATCTCGTTCTCAATTTGGGAGGGCGCTGGCAAACGGGGGTTGATTTCACCGGGTTGACTATGGAGGAGCGCCGAGCAGCGTCCAAAGGCTTCACGCATCGAAATACAGTCCGCTTCGGTGAGAACCGTGAGCTGAATCAAGCCGGTCGTGTTGACTTTGCGGGACAGGCGCCGGATCACCGGTCCCACCACTTCTTCTACCGCACGCTCCCAACCGGTGCGAAGCTGGTCTTGGAAGGATGCCACTTCCCGCTGCAATTTCGCTTGATCACCATGCTCGTGATGAATCCGCACATTGGCGAGGTGCGCCTTCATACCCTCGATTACCTTTTTTAGGGGCATTACGTTCGCAGGTGGCTCCTGGTGGCAGAAACCAGCGTTGTTGGCACCGCGACTGATCAGCCGATGGACAATGGGCGTTGCGCTGCGGTCCTTGGTCGTCCGACAGGCTTCGTCGAGCAACAGCAGGAAGGCCATGTCGTGGGTGAAGATGATCACCTGACGGGTTGCTCCTACCTCCGCCAGACGTACGGCGACCTGATCTCGGTGAAGGTGGTCGAGTGAGGACACCGGGTCGTCAAAGACGATCGCAGACTGTGCGTCGATAGTTGACAATTCAGCCAGGAAAGCGGCGAGAGCGACACAGCGATGCTCACCTTCACTCAACACTTTGCCAACGGGCTCGCTGGGCCTATTGATGAGACGTACTTGAAAGAAGGGGACACCTGCCGTGGTTTTTGTTTGCTGAAGCTCAATGGCAAGCCCCGCAACGCCGAGTTTGCCGACTTCGCTCGCGAAGCGTCCGCGCAGGCGATTGGTGATGAGAGCCTGAGCGATACGTGTGCTCTGCGTTGTGATCTTATTTGTGGTGGTATCCTTGCCGGACCTCTCGAGAGCTTCAATCGATTTGCGGCGCTCTATATGAGCGAGGACGTCAGCCTTCACAATGCCAAGCCATTTCCGGTCAGTCAAACCATCGCGTTCGGCAACCAAGGCGGCACGCAGTGGGGAGTCCGCTTCCGATTGAAGGGCTTCAATTCTGGTGGCGATTGCGTCCTGCACGCAGCTCAATTCCTCAAACGAAACCGTGGCCGCTGGGGGCAACGCCGGAAGCTCCTCGTCGGTATGGGTTCGAAGTACAGCCCGCAAACGCCAGGACCACTGGACAACCTGTCTGCGAAGGGCTTGCGCCAACTCGATGTCGCCAACATTATCGCGTATCAACGCGACAAACGAGGGGAGTTCCTTCATCGGGAAGGTCTGCGACAACGCTTTGCTCTTTAGCTCATTATAGGCGTTTGCTGCTTCATTTGCACGACGCTTGGTTTCATCTTGGACAAAGGATTCAAAATTGATGAGCCGCTTGGAGGCTTCCTCTCCGAGTGGCTGCTGGCAAAGCACACATCGGGCGTCGTGGTCAGTCACCGGGAAAGGCTGCTCGGGATAGGCCGCCTCGCGCGAATACGCTCGGGCAGCTTCCCATAAGACTTTCCAGATGTTAGCCCCAACGTCTGGCAACGGTTCATGGGAGAAGAGTGTTTCAGCCGCGGTCGCGTTTGCTGCGCGATCTGCCACGAGGCGCCCATAGGCTACGCGTAGCTCGGATCGGGTCTGGTCGTTTGCCTCTGCGGTCAATAGTTTGATCTGTTCGACCACAGTCTGGATGCGCTCTTTCTGGCTTTGGAGTTTGCGAACAGTCCGAGATGGATCGCTGGCGAGATCTATTAATAGGGTCTGGAGCCGGGCTTCTTCCTGCGAATTCAGACCTGCCAGATTTTCGATTGAATCGGCCTTGGTCTTACCTGACAGGGCAGCGATTGCTTTGCCGACCGTTGACTCTGGTTTGCATTCTGGTTCCGAAAGGACGACTGGTGTCTGTTGCTCCAGTGTCCGGATTTCAGCCGTAAGCACGCTTTTAACTTCCTGGCATGCCTGCGCGAGACCAGCGAGAATTCGGAGGGGGAAAGGCGTATAAGCAAGATCGTTGGTGCTCTCGACATGGACATTAGCTGTCCGCGAGTCGAAGACACTGACGGCTGATAATTTCGGGTCGGCGGATTCACCTTGACTCCACTTCGTGCAGATCTTCTGGCCCCCGGCAAAATATTCAACGCTTGCGGTCGGCACGCCACAAGCGTTCTCGTAAATGTTGGGCAGGATGGTTTCACCTTTGGGAGAACGTGCCCGGCAAAGTCGCTTAAGGACTCGGGCGTATCCCGACTTGCCTGCCCCGTTGTCGCCATAGACAACAGTGATCCCTGTTTTGGCGAAGGACAGCCGTTCTCCCGGAGCGAGAGCATTGACGTTCGATAATCCATGCAAGGCGTTCAGGCTGACGACGGAATGATTCGCTTCAGGATCGCGGATGTGGCTGGCGTCCATCGGGGAAGCCGGGGCGACACCTTTGCAGATAGCGACGAGTTCAGTGAGGTCGTTGGGGTCCAGCTTGTCCTGACTGCAAAGTCGGCGCAAGGCGTCCCGCTGCCAGCCAGGCAGGTCCGCCGACCAGTTCAGAATATCTGCAAGCGCAGCGGCCTCGCTCGAGAGGTCCATTTTCTGCTCATCCATCGATTACGCTCTCCTGATTGGTCGGTGTCAACAAGTATGCATTGCATGTGGGTAGTGGCCCTATGCGTCGGACCTTGGCCAGCGCAACTTGCCGCGACCAACTCGCAAAACGTCCACTAACAACGTTCCGCTTGCCAAACGACCGAAAATCAGGCTTGGCTTTGGATCAATGGCAGACTTCGTAAATACAGCCAGGCGTCTGAAGTCGGGTGTAGAGAGCCACGTGCGTCCAGTGCTCCTGCCCGTGAGGATCCTGTAAAGGCCCGGAGGCGGCGCTGAACGAACGGGGCCCTTAAGTTGCCGCTTATATTGCGTAATCGACCATTTCTGGACACCTCCACTCAGAGCTTCCGTCCTGAACCGTGCCCACAAAGCGGCTGTACCTGGTGTTGGCCAATCGCCAGCGTCTGTAAACGCAGATATTTCAGCCGACTCAAGCCACGCACGCATTTCCGACGGCGTCACAAACTCCGGGTTGGTACTTGAAATTGCCGCCATCGCCGCCCGTCTTGACGGGAGACCGGCGCGAATCAACATGGACATCATGAACTTCGGCACTCCCGTTTCCAAAGATGCAGCAGCACCACCGGGGATGACGTCCGGCGACCAACCCAGGCTCATGCGCCGGGTCCTGATCGCTTCCAGTGCCCAGACCAGTCGATAGGCAAACGCCCCCTCTATCAACCGCATATTTTGCGGCCCGATCTCTGAAACCGCCGTCCCCGAGACCCACTGCTTGAGAATAACCTTCCAGGTGGCGGGCAGAGCGTTCTTCTGGTCAGGAACGAACGGGCGCATGACTAGAAGCCGTTCGCCTAGTCCCACCAACGCCTCCGCGAGCTCATCGACATCACCCGAGAAGGAGGCCACATCCGCTCGATCTATCAGTCGGCCCAGCTCGTCCGCCATCTCATCAATCATCAAACCGGCTTCAAGCCCGACCCCCATTGCGAAATGGCCTTTACGGGACTGTGGAGTCGTCGCCGACCAGATGAGATTGGCGCGCGCCTCAAATATCTTTCGGTGGAGCGCCTCGACACCGTCGGGCTCCCGCACGATCTGACGCGCCCACAGTGAGCCATTCAGTGCCTCGTCGAGAAGCCTGGGCAGGTTCTCTCGATCCGCGTCGAGGGCCTCCACAAGACCGAAGACGGTTGCATCGAGCCGTTCCACCAACTCAGACAGCGGTTCTTCCTCAAGGCCCTCCCCCTCATCACCTCCTGCACCATCGTCTTCGGCGTCCTCGTTGGCATCATCGGCGACATCGTCCGACGCTTCCGCGAGCCGAGCAGCCAGCGTAGCTTCCTCTTTGGGGGACTTCCATGCATCGCGAGCGTTGGCCAGATATTCCCAGGCATCCTCGCGCGACAACACGCCCTCTCGCGACAGTCGCTCAAGGATTTCGGCAACGATCTGAATCAGGCCGCTTTTCAGCGTCCGCGCTCTCGAGGAGGAGACCAAAGCGCGCCATTCTCTGCTCCGCCAATCCACCCGATCAAACATGGCATGGACGATGAGCCCTTCTACATCAACGAACGCCCGCCCAGCTCGACCGG
>JAUYES010000752.1 GCA_030691225.1 Holophaga sp.
TGGCGGCCTGATTCGCTTCCAGAATGTAGCGGATGCGGTAGGGCAAATGCTTCCAGTGGAGTGGCTTGGTGAGGAAGTCGCTAGCACCAGCCTGGTAAGCCGCTTGAATGGAGGCCAGATCCTCCAGGCCTGTGACCATGACTACGGGTAGTTGGTCTTTTGCCCAGGTTTGGCGAATTTCCTGGCAAATCGAAAAACCATCCTCTCCGACCAACACAACATCCAGCAGCACGAGGCTCGGCTGGTGATCACGGATCAGCTGAATACCGGATTTTCCATCGGTGGCGGTATGGCAAACCATACCGGCGGAGCTCAAGGCTTTCGAAGTCGCCCGCAGGACCATGGCATCGTCATCGATAACCACCACTACCGGAATGGATGCAATAGGCGGAAGCGCAGGGCCTGTCGTTTGAGTGTCCATGCCTGGGCCGTCGTGTTCTTGTACCATGCTTTGACTATAAATGACGGAACGGCTGATGTATCAAATTTCCTAGCTGGCTAGGCCCCGCCGAGGGCCATATCTTCTAATAAAATCGTAAGTCCAGCCTGGCTTCCATACCACCGAAGATCATTCCCAAGAGCCGCGATATGGATCAGAAAGTCGCGCAGGTTGCCCGCAAAAGTCAGGCGATCCACGGCCTCACAGGGAACACCATCGCGGATCCGCAAGCCGGAGGCGCCGACGCTCAAGTCCCCTGAGACCGGATTGACCGTGTGTAGGCCCATGATTTCCGTGATGAGCACGCCGCCTTCGGCCATTTGATAGAGAGCTTCAGGGCTTTGCTTACCGGCGGCGGGAAAGAGATTAAAGGTGGTGACGCTGGGATTGCTACCTGTTCCGCGCCCCGCACTGCCCGTGGGTTCACACCCCATCTCGGCGGCGGTTTTTAGGGTGTGAAGGTAAGTTTGCAGCACTCCCTTTTTGAGCAGCACATTGCACCGAGTGGGCAGTCCCTCGCCATCCCAGGGCTCGGAGCCCAGCCCGTTGGCGAGCCTTCCATCATCGATGAGCGTTAGGAGGGGCGAGGCGATGACCTCACCGAGCTTGCCGCCGAAGAGGCTGCGCTGCTTCAGCACGGCCTCGGCAGAGAGCATACCCGCCACGAGTCCCAGAAGATCCACCGCCACTTCGGGATGCAGCACAACGGGGTACCGGCCCGAGGGCAGGGCCTTTGGGTTCAGTTTTCGCTCGCCCTTTAGGGCCGCTTCCCGGCCGATGGCGGCGAGATCGATGCAGCCTGGGTACCGGCCCACATCCCAGTGCCAAGCCGCTTGGCGGTCTTCGCCTTGCTGCACGGCCAATTCAATGGAGGCCGAACACGAACTGCCGAGATCGAAAGCTCGTACGCCTTTTTGGGTGAGCAGCAGGGTTGCGCCTGCGCCATCGGCCCAGGATGCTTCACGCACGGCGGAGACTTTAGCGGATGCTTGCCGAGCTTCTGCTTCCAAGGTCATGGCCATGGCAATGCGCTGCTCGCCATCCAAGGTTTCGATACGGGCATCA
This sequence comes from Holophaga sp., assembly GCA_030691225.1. GTDB lineage: Bacteria > Acidobacteriota > Holophagae > Holophagales > Holophagaceae > JAYREN01. The sequence continues at coordinate 1,505 of JAUYES010000752.1, forward strand.
TAGCGGGTTGGGAGATCATCCGTTCCCGAAGGTTCTGCCTGGCGCAACCAAGGATCCTGATCGCCCAATGCGGAAAGGTCCCAGGCCTGCTGGAAAAGATCCTTGAAATCAATTCGGGCCAAATTCGAGGTCGTGGCAATTCCCGTACGCCCATCGCGCAAAACCCGCACACCTAGGCCGCCGCGTTTGCTGGAGCTGAGATCTTCCAGCGCGCCATTCTGGACCTTGGCCTTGCGACTGCGGGAGACCGTGACAAAGGCTTCGGCCCCGTCAGCCCCCAGGCTTTGTGCATGTCGAATGCCATCGGTCAGGCGCTGTTCTAGGGCTTCGGAAATAAACGTGCGAAAAACGGGTTCGGACATCAGGGCAAGGCCTCACGAAGAACGGTTTGATGGGCTTGATAGGTGGCTACATCAAAACACGCCAGAAAAACCTTTTCTGGCATGGGGTAGATTTCGAGAAAGGCGATGATGGTCCGAATCGCGACAGGAGCCGCCACATCGAGTGGGATCTGGGGCTGGCGACCACTGCCTAAGCTCGGAAAGGCAACGGTGCGGAAACCCCGTTTATTGGCAAGGA
>JAUYES010000753.1 GCA_030691225.1 Holophaga sp.
TCTTGATGCGGGGCGAGGTGACGGTTCTCGAAGATACCTTGGGCCTTCGCATTGTCGAGATCGTGCATCCCCACAAGAAAGTGTAAGCGTGTCACCCTAGTAGGGATGCACGCTGTCTCCGCCCTAGAACCAGCGATTCCCGTGGCCCTCTGCCTTGGAGGGCTGGATCCTTCCGCAGGTGCAGGAATCCTGCGGGATGCCTTGACCCTATGGGAAGTGGGCACCTATCCCATGGGCATTCCGGTGGCCGAGACAATTCAAAACGGTCTGGGGTGTGGAAAGATCCTGGCTCCATCAATGCCGCCAATCGAGCGCCTGGAATCCTTAGGGCCTCATTTGCAGGGCGCATGGGGTGTCAAATTGGGCCTATGCGCCTTGCCCTTGTCCGACCTCCGTTCCGTGGTTGCCTTGCTGGCCAAGTTCGGTCCGCGATGTTCCATTTGGGATCCCATCCAGGCTCCAACCTCGGGTGTGGGGCTTCATGACGGTGCGGGTCTTCGTCGCATGGCGGAAATAATCCTGGGCCAGGGGGCTTGGGTGGTCTGCCCCAATCGGCCTGAGGCAGCGGCTTTCGGGGATTTGAAGCGTGAAGCCTCCCCGGAGCAATTGGCCCAGGCATACCTGGGCTTTGGAGCCAAGGCCGTTTGGCTCAAGGGTGGTCACGGGACCGGTCACGTGGAAGATTTTTGGGTGGATGCCACCGGGTCCACAAGCCTAGGTGTGCGTCCTCGTTTGGCGGGTGATCGTCGTGGCACAGGTTGCACCCTGGCCTCGGCGTGGCTGGGTTTCCGCTTGCGCGGTGCCGATGATCTTGCAGCTGCGCGGCAGGCCTGCGCCTGGATGCAGGATCGCTGGCCTCGGGCCGCTCTACCCGGTGGAATAGGACGCCCCAGTTTTGCGCCGGTGGTGCCATGAGAATTTATGAGGGTCGGGGTTTTCTGCTGCGCACGGGCCAGGACGGGCCGCTGGCGGGCTGGCTGCCACTCCGCGTTCTCGATGGTGTTGTCTCTGTTCGAGAGGCACCATGGATGGCCTTGCAGGCCATGGCTGGCGTCGCTGGCGCATTTCCTGGTGGCTTGGCGCTGCTCTGGGACGCTCCGTTGGTGTGGCTTGACGATATGACTCCTGAACACCGTCGTGCATTTATGGGCACGCTGGTTCGGTTACCAGGCCTTCAACTGCATTTTCGCGAGGAAGCAATTGCGGATGAACTGGAGGGTCCCGTTGCCGCTTGGTTCCATGCCCCCGAATCACCTACGGGACGCCTGGGACAGGCATGGCGTCAGGGCTGGATTGGTTGGGTGCCCGAGTCTGGCTCTGCCTGGTCCATTCCCGGTTTTGGAAAGGCACAATCGGAAGCCGAGGAACCCTTCTCCGCGGGCAGTCTGTGGGGCGAAGTGGCCCTGCCGTTGGGGGCCCTTGCGGAAATCGGTATCAACGAACTGGCGTCGGTCATGGGAGATGCCCAGGCCAAACTGGAGTGGGATTTTAGTCTCCGACTTTCCGCCCGAGCCTGGCCAGAAGCATTTCCCTTTTTGCGGCGACGAGCGGGTTGGCGAGTCAGCTTCCTGGGGGGGCGCGAATTCGAGGTGGGTCGGGGCGATTGGGAACAGGCTGCCGCCCGCGTCAAGGAATTGGCAAATGAATTGCGAGAGACCCTCCGCTGTCCGATCTGGGTGGGCAGTTGCCACGATATCGGCGTTGCTAGTCGTCTGGGGCACCAAGCCATGCGAGAAGGTTTGCCCTGGCGAGCCAGCCTTCCCATTCCGCCAGCCCCTCCGCTTTTCGCCCCGGGTTTTGGCACAGACCCCCGGGAGCTTTCTGCGATCGAAGCTCGCGCCACCTTCCCTGCAGCCATGTCGGAAATCGTGGCTCATCCGCCGATAGCCTTGCTGCGCGTGCCGCATGTCCCCCAGGAAAGTGCCGTAGCTGCCCTGATGCGGGGCATGACGCATCCGCCCGCCATTAGGTGGCTTCCACCCGAAATTCCCCCACCATGCCCCTTTACCGCCGAACGCCCCTGGCCAGCCGCCGGTGCCTTCACGCCCCTCATGGATATCACCCAGGCTCTGCAGATGAGCCTTTTTGACGATCTGGAGTAACCATGGACATGGTGGAAGAAAAACTGGCCCAGGTGCCTGCGATCCTCACCGAAATGGGAATCGATGTGTGGCTTTTGTTTGCGCGTGAATCGCACACCCTTCACGATCCTTGCTTCGATCTGGTGGTGGGCGGCGATGTGACGTGGCAGTCCGCGTTCCTGCTAACGCCACAGGGTGACCGCATCGCCATTGTGGGCAGCCTCGATCGTGCCGCCTTGGAAATGCGTGGCCTCTATCGCGAACTCATCGGCTATGTGGGTGGTGTGTCCGAGGAACTCCGCAAGGTCCTGGCTCGCCTCGATCCCAAGCGCATCGCCATCAACTTCAGCTTGGACGACACCATGTCCGATGGCATGACCCACGGCATGTACCTGACCCTGATCAAGGCGCTGGAAGGCACGCCCTACGGGGCTCGGCTGGAATCCAGCGACCGAGTGGTTTCCGCCTTGCGAGGCCGCAAATCCGCAGCGGAGCGTGCTCGCGTTCGCGCCGCCTGCGAAGACACCGTTGCCATTTTTGATCGCCTGACGCCGCGGCTCCGCGCGGGCCTCACCGAAAAACAAGTGGCGGCGATGATCTGCGAAGAAATGGAAAAAGTGCCCGGCCTCACTCTGGCCTGGGATCCCGATCATTGCCCGGCGGTCTTCACCGGCCCCGAAAGTGCGGGTGCCCACGCGGGTCCCACCGACCGCGTGATCGAAGCGGGTCACATCATGAACGTGGATTTCGGCGTGAAGAAGGATGACTATTGCTCGGATCTTCAGCGCACTTGGTATTTTCTGCGCCCCGGTGAAACCGAAGCACCCGAGGTTGTGCAACACGGTTTTGAAACCATCGTGGATTCCATTCGTGCCGCTGCCGCATTCCTGAAGCCCGGCGTTACGGGCGGCGAGGTCGATTCCGTAGCGCGGAACTTCATCACCGAGCGGGGCTACCCCGAATATCCCCACGCCCTGGGCCATCAGATCGGCCGCGTCGCCCACGATGGCGCCGGCCTGCTCTGCCCTCGCTGGGAACGCTATGGCGCCTTGCCCGATCTGCGCGTGGAAAAGGATCAGCTCTACACCCTGGAACCCCGCCTCACCGTCGAGGGCCACGGCATCGCCACCTGCGAAGAAATCGTGGCGGTCACCGAGGACGGCTGCGAGTGGCTATCCAGGGCCCAGGAGCGGCTGTACTTGGTCTAGTGCTTGCCCTCTTCCCGATGGTAGATCTTGTCCACGATCATCCAGCCACCGTCGAGCTTGAGTAAGTGCATGTAGTCGATGAAGCGAAAGGTTGGATAGTCCAGGATCACCTTTACAACGGCCGCATTTCCGGTGATTTCCAACGAAGCAATTTGGCAGCGCACTTCGGGTCGAGGCTTGCCAGCGGCCTTGGTGGCTTGGCTTTCGGCTCGGGCAATCCAATCCGCTTGAGTCAATATTTTTCGTTGACCGCCCTCGGCCCATTGCAGCAGTGCATCCGGATGAAAGGCTTCGGAGAGGCCCTTGGGATCTCCCGTCTGGTGATACCGAAAGTAGGACAGGATGGGCTTTTCCACCGCCGCTCGTTCAGTGGAAGGAGCGGGAGCCTGGGCGATTAGGGCGGGAAGAAGGAGGGGAAGGAACATGGGGAATCCTTTGCTGGAAACCTGCCGTGCATTGGGTTGGAGGTCGATCCTTTTGGGATTCCAGTATGCCTGGGAATGCTACTCGCCTCGAATGGGTGCGGGCTGGCGAGGCAATTCGAAATGCGCTCGCGTGGATTTGAAAATTATATAATTTGTCAAAATTGACAAATATGTCTATTTGGCTAAGCTCGTGCCAAGGGAGCCAGTACCATGCCTCGTGAATCTACCGCTACAACAGAACCCCTTGAACCCAGTCGCCGAGGTGGTCGGCCCAGGGCTTTCGAGGGCGAAACGGTTAAGGTCGCGTTGTTCCTCCCCCCGGATCTGGCGGGAACTTTGAAGGCCTTTGCGGCCAAACACCATCAGACCCCTTCGAACCTCGTTGCGGAATGGATCCAGGGGGCCGAGCTCCAAGAGGCCATTGCGCAAGGCCGACAAGCCTTTGAGATGGGTGATGTTGTGAGCCACGAAGAAGCCAGGCAGCGGTTAGCCAAGTGGTAAAATCACTCCCCATCCGTTGGTCTCGGAAAGCTCTAGAGACCTTGCACGATGGGCTGGGGTATATCGCTCGATTCAACCCAGAGGCTGCCCATAATCTGCGCGATTCCATCCTGTCGGCCCTGGAACATATCCAGGAGTTTCCGAAGGCTGGGCGCGTGGTTCCCGAAGCAGGCGATCCCAGGGTCAGGGAGGTGCTCCGGGAGCAGTTCCGGGTCATCTACGAAATTCATCCCAAGGAACTACGGATTCTCGCAGTGCGCAGAATGGAGCGCGCTCCCCTGGAACCCAAGGAACTGGAATAAGGCTAGATTGAATTATCCGTGTGATCTGCGGTTGAAAAGGGAACCACGGATCACACGGATAAGAAAACACCTGAAGGAATTACAGACTGTTCTTAACCTTCCGTACCGTCTGTAAGGCCCCCGCCAACCCATCATGCAGGGCCTTCATCTCTTCGGGCTGCCACTGGGCCTTCGGTTTGCGGACGAAGCTGGTTTTGTCTTTGCGGTTATCGAAGCGGGCGGCGGGGAGGTAGTAGGTCTTGGTTTCGTATTTATCGCCGACTTCTACGATGCGCTCCACCTTGACGGTGTCGGGCTTGTCGGACTGCTCGATGAGCCAGGCCATGTCGTCGGTGCCGTAGTGGGCGAGCATCACTTCCATGGGCACGCTGTGGTTCAGGATGCTGCCCTGGGCGTTAGGCAAACCGCGTTCGATATTCTTGCGACGGCTTTCGGCGGGATCGACCCACACATAGAGGATGCTGGCGCGCTCAAGAATTTGGGGGCTTAACTGCTGGAAAGCGCTCCAGTAGCCATGGGGCGGGCAGATGGGAAAGGCGCTGCCGTTGGGCCCACCGCGGGCGCATTCGATCACGATGGTTTTGCCGGTGCGATCCTGGCTGCAGGTGGCGTTCAGCACGTCGAGTTCGTGACGGGCTTCAGCTTCAATGGCTTCGGCCACCTTGGCGCGGATGCCGTAGGGGATTTCAGCCATGGGCTCGCTGAGGCCGACTTTGGCGCGGGCGGAGTCCAGGCGATCCATGATGGCCTGTCCGGCGCTGGTGGGGTTGAAGGTGCGACGATTGATCAGGTTTTCGTAGTCCTCATTGAGCAGCTCGATGAGCACGGCCCAGGTCCAATCATCCTGAAAGGGCCGGGTGGGGCCCTGGTAGAAGGCGCGCTTCCAGCCGTTGGCGACCATTTCTTCGTCGATGCGATGCATCAGGTGCACGTAGGGATAGTCATCCAGCTGCACAGTGGGGCCCATGGCCATCTCTTGCACGCACTGCTCAGGCGTAAGGCTGGACATAAAGGTGCGGGTTTCCGATTTGCCCGAGGCGGGCAAGGAAAAGAGCAAAACGGTATCGAGGGTTTGGTTGTTCATCGAGGATTCTCCATTTGCGACGCTCCAGATTGCCATGGGTGGGCGAAGAGTAGCGGTAAAATATTTTACTTCACTAGAAAAAATACAATGCATTTTGTTTTTTCCGACCGTCGCCGTCTCCTCCCTGGTTCCCGCTACGCTGGTAAGTTCCGATGCGTGACCGTGAACTCGTCCAACGCGTGAAAGACGCGACT
>JAUYES010000761.1 GCA_030691225.1 Holophaga sp.
GCCCAGGGCTACATGATGGGCGGCCCCGGCATGATGAACGGCGTGGCCCCTGAAAAGCAGGCCGCCGTGCAGAAGGCCTACGACGACTATGCCACAGCGACGGACCAGTTGAACCAGCAGCTCATCGCCAAGCAGTCTGAACTCAACGCGCTGTACAACAGCGGGTCCGCCGACTCCGGCAGGGTCCAGACCCTGACCAGGGAAATCGGCGACCTCAACGCCAAGCTCTACGCCACCCAGGCGAACCTGCGTAAGCAGTTGGCCAAGACCGGCGCAGCCTCCCCCCGCATGGCCTCGGGCAACGGCATGGGCTACGGGATGGGCATGCGCGGTATGCACATGGGCGGCATGGGCATGGGATACAACGGCTGGGGCTGCTGGTAGAACGAATCTCATCCTCACCTCCTCATCCCCCTTAACCTGGGGCGGGCCACCACGGTCCGCCCCTTTCCTCAGCCGAAAAGCCCCCGCAAGAAGAAGCCCCCCCTTCCTCTTGGAAGTACAAAAGCTGTGCATCCCTTCTGCACATAAGGTGCAGGCGGTGGATACTTTCTACCCAGAAAATCATGCGCAGCCCATTGCCTGCCGGGCAGCATATTCAATTAATCTAAGCAAAAACAGTACTATACAAACGTGGACAGCCTTTGGCACGGAGCTTGCCTTTATACGACCATCACGGGCTGAATTAGGCCGCCGGGTGCAGCGTGCTGCACAAGCGCAGCCAAGAACGCCTGACGCGAGGAGAAGACCATGTGGGGATGCGCAAACGCTCCATTCGCAGGATTTGGCGGGGGATTCGGAGTTCTGGTTTGCCTGCTGCTTCTGACGCTCTTGCTGCTTATGGCCGCCAAGGTCGGCAGGCTCGGCGCAGCCACTGGAGGCAACACCGTGGGCAGCAAGGACTCCCTGGGAATCCTGAAGAACCGGCTGGCCAACGGCGAAATCACCCTCGACGAGTTCAACGCGCTCAAACGAGTGTTGCACTGACGCGCAGGTGGTTGTACAGGTAAAAATAGCGTGCAGTGGAGAAAGACGGGAGTGGATGATCTGACTTGAAGGCAGCCCCACACCAAAGCACTTACGTGCTCCGCTCTTTCACAGGATCAAGACAACACGTTGAACCAACCCAAACGTTGGAAAGGAGACGATCATGAAGACTCGCATGAGCATCCTCACTCTCTCGCTGGCCCTGGTGGCCGTTCTTGGCCTGGCTGGAATGGCCAGCGCTCAGGGCATGATGGGCCAGGGCATGATGGGCCAGGGCATGATGGGCCAAGGCATGGGCGGCATGGGCATGATGGGACAAGGAATGGGCATGGGCGGCATGTACGGCATGTCCCCTGAAAAGCAGGCCGTCATCCAGAAGCTGTACGTCGAATACAACACGGCCACCGCCCCGGTTCGCCAGCAGTTCTTCGCCAAGCAGTCGGAACTCAGCGCCCTGTACTACAGCGGCACCACCGACACCAAGAAGTTCCAGACCCTGACCCGTGAGATCGGCGACCTGAACGCCAAGCTCTACGAGGCCCAGATGAACCTGCGCAACCAGTT
>JAUYES010000785.1 GCA_030691225.1 Holophaga sp.
GGGGCTCGGTTCAATTGCAAAGTCTATTGATGCAACGCAAAGGGGAAGATGCGATCGCCCTGTTGGCATCGCTCCGTGTTCAGGCCGGCAAGGGCTGGCCCCAGGTCGCCGCCAGGCTTCGGGAGGCGATCGGGGAAATATCCCAGCAATCGGATGACAAGGAGATAAAGGATGACCACCGACTCGTGCCCAAGAAGCTGGAAGAAAGCCTCCGGCAAGCCTTCAGGGAGCCGCCCGCCCCGGATCCTCTACCTCCGGAATCCGGCCTTTTGCGGTTGGCTCTGCTCGAAGGCAATACCGATCGTCTAGCCTGGGGAAAACTCCAGATCCACCCGGCCCTGGTGCCCTGGGATGCTTCGGAACTAAGCTGGCAGCCCCTCAGCAAGGCCGAGGCCGCTCGGTTGCGCGAACAAAAGGATTGGCCCCAGGGCCAGCGTTGGGTATTGATGCAGCGCGACCACGTGCTGGCTTCGGGTCCCGGTCTGCCCACGGCAGCCATCATGGAAGCCGCGCTGCGCGGACAAGGCACCCCTCAGTTGGATGCCCTGGACGCCTTCATCAAAACCCACCCTCAGCGCCTGGATGGGCGCCGGGCACGGCTAGAAAGCATTCGTCTCCGCCTTCCCAACCCCCACCTGGAGCGACGTTTCTTGGAAGACCTCGTCGTGTCGGGTGAACCCTTGGGAGCCCTGCCCTTTGAGCCCAATCCCGAAATCTGGGTTCCGGCCGCCAAACGAGTTTGTCAGCAGACTTCGGAACAACTGCGCAACTGGCCCTTCGGCACGACGGCCTGGGCCAGCTATGCCAGTTGGTCTTCTCTGGATGCCCGAATTCCGCGCCCTGCCGCCCTGTTGGCGACGCTCGATACTTGGCCGCGGCAGGTGGGCGTGCGCCTGCCAGGGCCGATTCCGTCGGCGGCCTCCGCAGCGGTCATGCGGGTGCTCCGAGAGCAGCGCCGCTATGAGGAACTCGGTGCCTGGGTGGAAGTGCTGTGGGAACGCGGCCTCAAGGAATGGCTGGTCCAGTGGGCGAGCCTGCCCTCCCCAAGAAAATTGGGGCAATTTTCCAGTCTGGATTCAGCCGCCCCCCACGTAAAACGACTCCTAGCCGCCTGGGGCGAAGCCCTGACCAAGCAGGGGCAAAAAGCCCGACTGGCGAGCCTGCGCACCGAACTCGATGCGCTACGCCCAGGCCTTTCGGCCTTGCTTTCGGTACCCGTGGAGAACTAGCCCGCGGCTTGCACCTGAGCCTGGCTTGCGGGCAAGCCCAACACTTCTTCCACCCGCTCGCGGGTGATGCGCAGGGTGCCGCGACCGGTCCGCTCTTCGCTGGGCATATCGAACATGGGTTCGAGCAGGATCAGTTCCAACATGGAACGCAGGCCACGGGCGCCGAGCTTGCGGATCATGGCCTGGTCGGCGATGGCATCCAAGGCACCGGGATCGAAGGTGAGATCGATCTCATCCATATCGAAGAGCTTGGTGAACTGCCGAGTGACGGCGTTCTTGGGCTCGGTGAGAATGCGCACCAGGGATTCGCGATCCAAGGGTTCCAGGGTCGCCACCACGGGCATGCGGCCCACGAGTTCAGGGATCAGCCCGAACTTAATGACATCCTCGGGTTCCACGTGCTTCAGGAAGGCTTCCTTGCTCATCTTGGACGTGACCTTGGCACCGAAACCCACGGCCTTGGCGCGCACGCGCTGCTTGATGATTTCGTCGATGCCTACAAAGGCGCCGCCGCAAATAAACAAAATGTTGCTGGTATCCACCTGAATGAATTCCTGGTGGGGATGCTTGCGGCCACCCTGAGGCGGCACATTGGCCACGGTGCCTTCGATGAGCTTGAGCAGGGCCTGCTGCACGCCTTCGCCGCTCACATCGCGGGTAATGCTGGGGTTCTCGCTCTTGCGACCGACCTTGTCGATTTCATCGATGAACACGATGCCACGCTGAGCTCGTTCGATATCGTAGTTGGCCACCTGGAGCAACTTGGTGAGGATGTTTTCCACGTCCTCGCCCACGTAGCCCGCTTCGGTCAGGGTGGTGGCATCGGCCATGGCCAGCGGCACATCGAGAAAGCGCGCCAGGGTCTGGGCCAGCAAAGTCTTGCCCGTGCCCGTGGGACCAATCAATAGGATGTTGCTCTTGGCCAATTCGACTTCACTAGCCGCTGCACCCAAACCCTTCTTAGGTACCAGAATGCGCTTGTAGTGGTTGTAGACGGCCACGGCAAGGCGCTTTTTGGCGAACTCCTGACCAATGACGTAATCATCCAAGAAGGCTTTGACATCCTTGGGCCGCGCCAGCTTAGGTGTATGCACCGCGGCTGGGCGGCCCTGACGCCCCATGCGCAGTTGCAGTTGGCCCGCATCCACGCATTCGTTGCAGATGTAGGCACCGGGCCCTGCGAGAAGCTGTTCGACCTCGTGCGGCGCCTTGCCGCAGAACGAACACTTCTGGTCCTTCTTGGTCTTGGTCGTACTCATCTAGGGTCCCCGGGAAGCCCACTGGCCCGCAATTTTACTGCTGGTGGATGGTGAGTAGGGTCAGGACTTCGAAATGTTTGATCCCTGCCGGAATCCGGATCTTGGCTTCGTCGCCCTCTTTGAGGCCCACCAGGGCCGATCCGATGGGACTGCTGATGCTCAAAAAGCCAGGGTTGGAATCCAACTCCTCGGGTAACACCAGTTTGTAGGTGACTTCCTTATCGTTATCCAGGTCCAGCAAGGTAATGAGACTGCCATAGGCGGCCTTGTCCTTGGGCAGCCGACCCACATCGAGGCTGGCGATCTCGGAGATGCGTCGTTCCAAGGTGACCAACTTGGTCTGGAACATATCGCGCTTAGAAAGGGCCTGTTCGTATTCTGCGTTTTCGGACAGATCGCCTTGGGAAGCCGCCTGGGCGATTTCCTTGGGAATCTCTTCCAAGAGCGCATGCTTCAGAACCTTGTGCTCGGCCTCGAGCTTGGCAAGAACGTGCTTCGGCATGGGGAATCCATGGGAGGGGCGCAAAGCGCAGGGATAAAAAAAAGGTGCGCCTCGGAGGGCGAGGCGCGGATGGATCATCCTAGCAGCTTTCTCCGACCGGGTCATTTTCGGCCCAGGTCCGTAAGGATCATTCGGTAATCCCTACGGTTACGGGCTCCGAAGCGAGAAGGGGCGCCAAGTCCTGGGGGTTCATCCCCACCAAAAACCCCCTGGATCCGCCATTGATGTAGATGCGGTCCAGGCCAAGAATCGTGGCCTCGACGTATACCTTCATGACCTTTCGGGTGCCGAAGGGGCTGGTGCCGCCGACCAGGTAGCCGCTGTGCTTTTGAGCGACCTCGGGTTTGCAGATCTGGACCGTTTTGGCCACAATCTGACGTGCCAGGGCCTTGGTGCTGACCTCGCAATCGCCGTGCATGAGCATGACCAAGGGCTTCCCGGTTTCGTCCTCTAGGATCAGGGTCTTGACCACGGCATGCTCGGCCACACCCAGTTCCCGAGCGCAAACGGAAGTACCGCCATGTTCCTCGTAGCGATACAGATGCTCCGTGAAGGCAATGTCCCTGGCCTTTAAGAGGCGGGTTGCCGCAGTGGAGGGCGCTTTGCTCATGGAAATCCCTCAAGTGGGTCAATAGTCATAACATAGCCGGCCGCGTGGGGTCCGATTCCAAAGTGGGTAGGATCAAGGATATGAACCCCAGTCCTTCCCGCAGGCTTCTCCGCTTGGCCCGTCGCAAAACGACCCGCCTTTTGCAGACCCACGTCGAGTTGGAAGAAATACAGCGTGGCATCGAGCGCACCATCGAGAAGACCATCGACCAGACCCTGGACTTGATGCCCCTCGATTCGCGCCTGCTAATTCGACACGGCAACCGCAGTCAGCGCCTGAACCGTCAGCTTGCGTGGTCCCTGGCCTTTGTGGCGGGGGCGGTCAATGCGGGTGGCTTCCTGGCGGTCCAAACCTACACGTCCCACGTAAGCGGGGCGGTTTCCAGGGCCGCCGACGAACTCACCATGGGCAACCGGGTACTGGGGCTCGCGGCGCTGAGCATCGTCGCCTGCTTTGCCGCCGGGGCCTTCTGTGCCTCCCTGCTCGTCAGTTTCGGCCGTCGCCATCGGTTTCGCAGCCACTATGCCCTGAGCCTCGCCATCGAGGCTGGCCTGCTGATGGTCTTTGGGTTCATGGGCTACCGCCTGCAATATGTGCAGCACTTCCTCCTCCCCGTCACCGTGGTCCTGCTGGCCTTCATCATGGGAATGCACAACTCGGTGGTGACCACCATCTCCACCGCCGAAGTGCGGACCACCCACATGACCGGCATTGTTACGGATATCGGCCTGGAACTTGGCCGTTTGCTCTATTTCAACCGCGACCGCCACCGGGATGAAAAGGCCAAGGTGATCACCGCCAACCGCAACAAACTCAAACTGCACGGGCTGATCCTCGTGGCCTTCTTCGGCGGCGGTTTGGTGGGAGCCATCAGCTTCAAGCACATTGGCTTCAAGATGACCGTGCCCTTGGCGGCCTTTCTCTTCTTCCTGGCCCTCCGTCCCATCATGCACGATGTCCGCGTCCGGACCCGACTGCTGCGACAATCCGGCGCCGGTCATCCCGAGTAGCTGAACCATGCTCCCCAGCCTTTTTCTCGCCACCATTCTCATCGCCGCCCTGTCGGGGTTGCCGAGTCTGCTGGGCCGAGACAAGGATGGCAAAGGGGCCGCGCGATTGCTGGCGATCTCTGCCTTGGCTGGCCTGGGCGTCGCGGGGGCAACCTTGGCGGGGGTTTCTTGGGGGCTGGATCTGGCCTGGGCCCTTCCTGGCGCTCGGTTCACGGTGAGGGGTGATTCCTTGGGGGCCCTCTTTCTGATACCGGTGTCGCTGGTCCCTGCGATTTTGGCCCATTACGGAACCGCCTATTGGCCGGATTCGGGCCACGAGCGGGCTCCAGCCCTGCGCTTTTGTTTCGGCCTCGCCGTGGCTTCCATCACCCTGCTCTGCTGCGCAGCTAATGCGGTCCTGTTTCTGGTGGCCTGGGAAGTCATGGCGCTCACCTGTTTCCTCATGGTGGCCCTGGAGGATCGCGAGGCCGAGGTGCGGGAAGCCAGCTGGGTTTATTTCGTAGCGGCCCACACCGGCACCCTGTGTCTTTTCGCCGGATTCGCGTTAATGGCTTCGGCCACCGGTAGTTTCAACCTGGGACCGATCCCAGCGGGGTGGGCCTCGACACCCTCCGGAACCATGGCCTTCTTGCTTTTTCTGGCGGGTTTCAGCCTTAAGGCGGGCCTAATGCCCCTTCACGTCTGGCTGCCTGTGGCCCATGCCGCCGCACCCAGCCATGTGAGTGCCTTTCTTTCGGGGCTCATCACCAAGATGGGCATCCTGGGGCTGCTGCGGGTGATCACGTGGATTCCGGATCCGCCCCTCTGGTGGGGTGGCACCTTATTGACGGCGGGGGGAATTTCCGCAGTGCTCGGCCTTGCCTTCGCCATGACCCAGCAGGACCTCAAGC
>JAUYES010000792.1 GCA_030691225.1 Holophaga sp.
GTAGCCGATGGCCAGGCCACCAAGATCTTCCTGCCCACGGAATTGGGCGGCGCTCTGTCCTCTCTGGGTGCAGTAGCCGAGATCTTTAGGAATCAATCCGGCCCTGCTACTCCTGCTCCCGTACCGGTCCAACCCACACCCAAGGTACCGGTGCCTGTGCGGCCCGTGCCCAACCTCGAGAGTTGAGGCGAGCGGGGTTAAATTAAGCCCTTTGAATTGGAGGAGGCACCCATCTGGATGCCTCCTCTATTTAGCTTAGGATCGATCAAACGCAGCACAGAAACGGGGGGCCATGACAGGCATTCTGGGGACAATCGTTCTACTTTTGGGAGGTGTCGGGCTGCTCTACCTCGGCGCGGAGTGGCTGGTGCGCGGGGGGGCTGGCTTGGCTCGGCGGCTCGGTATTTCGCCGCTAATCGTAGGACTCACGGTGGTGGCCTACGGCACCTCGGCCCCGGAGTTCGTCGTGGGACTCCAGGCCGGATGGACCGGCCATGGCGAGCTGGCCATTGGCAATGTAATCGGCAGCAACATTGCTAATCTGGGGCTGATTCTCGGCCTCGCAGCCCTGCTTCGTCCCGCTCCGGTACCCCGCACCCTGGCCCGAGGCGATGTGCCAGTGCTGATGGTGTCCACCCTCGCCGTCATGCTGATGCTCGCCAATGGCCACATTGCCATCTGGGAAGCTGTTCTGCTGATGGCCATGGCAGTGGCCTACACTACTTGGATGGTGCTCCGCGCCCGCAGTGGGAGGATCCCGGAGCCCCGCTTCGACGAGGCGGAATGCGCCGCAAAAACAACGGGGGTCCAATCCATAACCACCTACCCTCGTCTCGCGTTCCTGATCGTCGTAGGCCTGACCCTTCTGGTGGTCGGAGGCCATTTTCTGGTGCAGGGGGCCTCCGGCCTGGCCAAGGCCCTGGGTATGAGCGAGCGCCTGATCGGCCTGACCATCGTGGCCGTGGGCACCTCCGTGCCGGAACTCGCCACCTCCCTGGTGGCCGCCGCTCGGGGACACACCGATATCGCAGTCGGCAATGTCGTGGGCTCGAACATCTTCAATGTGTTTTTATGTCTGGGTTCCGCAGGCCTGCCGGGAGCACTCCGCACCCTGCCCACCCTGGCTAATCCGGATCTCCTCGCCCTGGCCCTGATTACCCTATTGGGGCTTTTCCTCCTGCGCACAGAGCGTACCATCCAGCGCTGGGAGGGCGCCCTGCTACTGGGCAGCTACGGAGGCTATCTGGCCTACCTGATCCTGCAGGCGTAGTCCCCTTGAATTACTAGGGATCGAAAGCCCAAATCTGCTTGCGCCTACCAAAAGGGACCTAGAGAAATCTTGGCCCTTTTGTTTTATACCCCTTTTTTGAAACGCTACTCTTCCCAATCCAAAGGTAGGCGCCCACCGGTCCACATTCGGCCAAGGGCGGATAGGTCGGGTTTGGGTTTACTCGGGCGCTTTGGCGTGGGGGCTGGCACCACTGTGGCTGGTGCAGGTTCTTTTTTGGGCAGGGTCGCCTTGGATCGGGGAGTAGGTGGCGGGGACGAAAGGGTTTTCGCCTCACCCGGCCTCTGCCCGAGTCGCTGATGGAGAGCCCGCAAGGCCGACAAGACTCCAGCCAAATCGTGCGAACTCCGGCTTGGGTTGAGGTCGGAGCCTGACTTGGAAACCGCCGCCACCTGCCCACCTTGCAGCAGGGTTCGACAGTCCGCAACGGTGAAGCCTTCTGTAAGCCATTGGCGAATGCGCTGGAGTTTGGCCAACTCATCCTGGTGGTAGTACCGCAAATTGCCTTTGGAGCGGCGAGGCTTCAGCTCTGGAATTACGCGCTCCCAATAGCGCAGTTCCTTGGGCGTCGCGCCCACGAGTGCGGCCGTTTCTCCGATTTTGAACCAGATTTTGTCGGTCATGGCTCACGCGCCTCGACACCCAGGGCCTTGAGTCGCTTGTAGAGATTGGAGCGATCGAGGCCGAGCCGGTCGGCCACGCGGGTCATATTGCCATTCTGGAGCTTGAGTTCGCGCTGAATATAGACCGACTCGAACCAATCGCGGGCTTCCCGAATGTTGGGGAATTCCGGGAAGGAAAATGGATCGGGTTCGGCTAAATGGCGCACCGCGAGAGGGCCCAGATCCTTGGTTCCGAGTTCGATGCCACGGCCCAGAATCAGGGCTCGTTCCATGAGATTTTTCAGCTCCCGCACATTGCCGGGCCAATCGTGTTTCAGCAAAGCTTCCCGGGCATCGGAGGTAAGGCGTTTGGGCGAGCGTCCGTAGCTTTTCGCAAACCGCGTCAAAAAGGCTTCCGCCATTTGAATGAGTTCTTCGGGGCGCTCTCGAAGGGGTGGCACCCGCAAGGGCACCACGGCCAATCGGAAGTACAAATCCTCTCGAAAGCGGCCCGCCCTGATTTCCTCGGTGAGATCCTTGTTGGTGGCCGTGATGACCCGCACATCGACACTCACGGTGCCGCCCCCGCCGACTGGCTCGATGCGCCCTTCCTGGAGGGCCCGAAGGACCTTGGCCTGGGTCTTGAGCGACATATCGCCGACCACATCCAGGAACAGGGTACCGCCGTGGGCCTCCCGGAACTTGCCCTTCTGGTCGCGAATGGCGCCCGTGAAGGCGCCCTTCAC
>JAUYES010000793.1 GCA_030691225.1 Holophaga sp.
AGCGCGTTTGGGCGGTGGCCGCGGGGAATTCTTGGGTTTTATTGCTTCCTTTGGCTATGCCGGGTACATGCTGTCGCTCTCGAAGGCCAGGATCAATCTCAGCGCACCCCGAGCTCTTGCCGTTGCGGTGGCTACCGCCACGTTGGTGTTTGGCCTGCTGGGCCTGGCCCAGGGAGCTGTCTTCCACGGCTTCCCCTTGCAATCATGGCTAGCCTTGCTGGCCCTTGGAGTGGTGGTGCAAGTCGGTGCCTGGTGGCTGATTTCCTGGGGCTTCGGCCACGTTCCCGCCAGCATGGGCTCGCTGAGTATGCTCTTTCAGCAAGTTGCCACCGTGCTGCTGGGTTGGCTGCTGCTGAAGGAAGTCCCCGGATCCGCCCAAGGTCTTGGCATTCTCCTGATCCTGGGCGGTATCTTGCTCGCTGCCCTGTATCCACCCGTGCCTAAGGTTGGGAAAAGTTAAAATCAGGGCTCCCCCGTGAACAGCCCTCGGGCCGCTCTGAGACTGATCTTTTGATACTTGGCATAAGCGGCAGCAGCCGCTTCGCGGATCTTTGCGGAGGAAGCACCTCCGGCCCAGGTAGTCACGGCAGCATCCAGCGTGTAAGCCTCGGGAGCCATCAGATTCGTTGTGAGTAGAAGTGGGTGGGAACCGCCGTTGGAAAGTGCATTCTGAAAGTAGGCTTTGCTGGCGCAAGCGAGGATCACGGAGCTTCTGGGAGGGGCCTTGGGATTCATGGCAGGAGTCGCCGCAAGCGTGAAATCCATAAGGCCATCGTGACCGATGTAGGCCAAGAGATGGGCTGCCCCAGCGGTTTGTAGTCGAACAGGTGACTCTTTCCACTGAACATTCAGCACCTCTGCTTTTTCTCCGGCGGCCATCGATAGGAAACGCATCGTCGCCGCCTTGATCGCTCGACCATCCCAGGCCTCGGCCACGAGATAGATCGGTGCTTCCCTGCCCCCGCGCTGGATCACCTTTCGGAGCATGATGCGTTCAAGAATTCCAGTGGATGGAGCCTCATCCTTTTGCACTAATGCCCAGCCCGCTCGTTGAGTGAAGAAATACCGCAATCCAAACCCGGCTCCCCAATAGAGGTTTGAGGTCGGATTCTGGCCGTTGCCGATGGCCTTGGGAACCGGTACGATGCCCTGGTCTTTGTTGTCGCATAGCGCCACGACCACATGCACCACGATTGGTTTTCCCTTCCGAAGATCCTCCGCAACGCGGGCCTGGACGGCATCTCCTGT
>JAUYES010000079.1 GCA_030691225.1 Holophaga sp.
CGTTCCCAAAAATTGCTCCCGGAGCACAACGGAACCCTGGTCTTCGAGGATCTCCTTGAAGGCCCCGTCACCCTGACCTTGCGAAACCAAATTGGTCTTCGTGGCGTGGGTAGCGTAACCATGCCTCTGGGCGGTGGCGATGCCGAAGTGACCGTGCGCATGCAACCCGTTGGTTACATTCGCGGCCTGCTCACGCGGGCCGATGGCAGTCGAGTTCCAGCCGGTCGGGTGGATGCCTATCAGGGCGGTAAATGGTTGGGCGTTTCAACCACCCGTCAAGAAGGTGAAGAAGGACGTTTCCTATTTGGCATTCTCCCCGTGGGGACGATCAGTCTCGTGGCCTGGGATCCCGATGTGCGCCAAGTGGGCAAAGCCGAGGTGCAGGTTCGCGAGGGTGAAACCACCGAGGTAAATCTCCGTACTCAGGACAAGGGCCCGGTGGTGATTACGGTGACCCAAGAAGGCCAACCCGTGCTGCGGGCAGGCATTCGCTTGCGATACCAGGGTGGCGCCGCCTTGGATTTCAGCACCGAAGCCACTGCGGATAGCCAGGGCAAGGCGTCCTTCGTGTTGCCGCCAGGGGAATACTATATCTCCGCCACGGATCCCGTCACCCTCGCCGAGGGGCATGGTTCCTTTAGTCGCGCCAATGATCAGGGCGATATCGAAGTCTCCATTTCCCTTGCGGCGGTGCGCTCCCTGTGGGCCACCACCTTGCCGCCTCCAGGTGCGCCTGCTGGCTATTCCCTGGCGGGTTGGAAACTGCGCGCCGTGGATTTGGGCCGCACGGTAATCCTTGACAGTGATGGCCAGGGACTCCTGAGGGATTTGTCGGTGGGCATGCATTCACTGGCTCTCTTCGACACCAAGGGCTTTTTGCGAGCCGAAGGTAAGGCAGCCATTACCGCCGATGGGGGCGAGATCCAGTCCCTGCCCGCGCCCCTCCAGGCGCGAGCCATCGGTGATGTCACCGCCCAAGTGGTTGATGCCGCTGGCGCCCCCGTGTCAGATATCTCTGTCTACGCCAGTAATTCGGTTCATGGCTATACCGTCCCCGTGACAGACCTGGACGGCCGCGTAAGGTTTCACGATGTCTACGCGGGCCACATCCGTCTTTCCGCCAATGGTGCGGAGGCTAGCGTTACGTTGACCAACGAAGGCGAAGTCGTGGACGCCCGTCTGCAACTGGCTCCGGTGGCTTCCGTTCATGGCACCATTCGCAATTCTTCCGGCCAACCTACCCCCTTTGTACGGGTGGATATTGGTGGCTGGAACACGGCCACTGACCTAAACGGCACGTACCGCATGGACAAGCTGCCCCTGCGTCAACACAGCATCGTGGCTTCCTCAGCCGATGGGCGTCGACGCGTGACAGGTGTCTTCACACTGACTCAACCTCTGGAAGACCCGCGGGTGGATTTGGTGTTCGCGCCGGTGGGCATGATCCAGGGCACAATCAGCGATCCCCTCCGCCCTGGCAAACCCTTGCCGGTAACCCTGCGCGTGCTGAGCGGTGGAACTCCCGTGACGGATAGTGCGGCGGATGGTAATGGACAGTACCGCATTTCTAGCCTGCCTGCGGGTGTTCCCTTACGTTTGGTGGGTACCCTGGATGATGGCCGCACCACGGCCTTTGATCAGGCGTTCACGCTTGAAAATGTGGAAGGTTCAAGCCAAACCCTGGATCTGGTGTTGCCGCGTTTCGTGGATGTAAAGGGCTGGACCCTGGATGGCCACCGCAACAAGATTCCCATGACCGTGATCCTGAGAAACGCCCAGGGCCACGAGGTCAATCGCGCCGTCACCACGGGGGATCTTTTCGATCCTGATCACCCCACTTTCTTCTTCCGCTACTTGCAGGCTGGGCAGCCTTATCGCCTGGACGGTTGCCGAGAGATGACGAATATCGTCATCGCCACCCTGAGCTTCACTCCCGTGGGAGACAAGATTTTGGAGATGGTCGATCTGCAACAGCCCTTGCCTCACACCGTGCGATTGGCCTTGGTCTATCCCGATGGCACTCCTGCGCCTGGTCCTGGGCATTTCGTTTTGACGGCCACGGGTATCCTCGGTGGCGAATGGCAGGGCAATCTTGGGGTGGATGGCAGCGCCACCTTCACGGATTTGCCCAATGGACCCTTCCGGGTTCGAGTGAGCTCTATTCCCAATCAGCCCAACCTGGAAACACTTTTCGATCTCACCGCCTTGCCAGGACAGATCCAGGATGTGCCAATCCCTGCCGTGGGATTAGGTACCGTGAACGTGGCTGTTAAGACCGCATCCGGCCGCACCCTGACGGGTACAACACTGTCCGTTGCTGGAGCAGGCACTCCGATTTGGAGCGCCCAGCTCCAAGGCGATGGTACGTGGCAGGCCTCGGGCGTTTGGATTGGCCGATCCTTGACTGTCCAGGGCTTCGGCTTCGGCCTGCTCGGGCAGGCGCCGAGCCTTGTGCTTAGTCAGCATGGGCAGAGCACCGCCGTGAACTACCCCGCCCCCGATCAAGGTGCGCTCACCGGAATTGTGCGAGATGCCCGTGGCAACGCCCAGGCAGGTGCCCGGGTGGAACTCCTAGGAACCGCCCTGATCGCCATTACCGATGCCGCCGGGAGTTTCCGTTTCGAGCCTGTGGCGATCGGTAATTGGCCCTTGCGGGTCACGTTGCCGGGCCGCCCAAATCGTGCGCTGGTTAACGCAACCTTGGGGGTGGATGCTGAAGTCCACATGCAGGATCTCGCCCTGAAGGGCACTGGTACCGTGCAGGTGAAGGTGCTGAAGGAAGATGGTTCCGCCTATGCGGGTCAAACCGTAGTGATCCGAAACACCAGTCCATGGGCTGATGGTGGCAGTTTTTCGGGCATCAGCGATGCCGCTGGCACCGTCAATTTCCCCGATACGCTCGAAGGAGCGCTTCAAGTCTCGGCCACTTTGGATGGTCAGTCCCGCACAGCCACCGGTGTTTTGGTAGATGGTGGAACGCTCACGCTTGAACTGCGCACGCGGGATATCACGCGCATCGCGGGTCGGGTGCGCCGTGCCCTAGCTGCGAACGCCTGGCCCAGCGGGTCCGTGGCCGTGGTGCAGGGATTTAGCTATGCCTTGCAGGCAGATGGAACCCTGGTCGCGCCTTCGCCCGAACCCTTGTTGAACTACACCGCCGGAAGTACGCTCGTGCAGGTGAACTTGGCCAATGGCGCCAGTTTTGCCGTGGGCAGCATCACGCTGCTGAAAAACGACGTGACCATGGTGGATCTGCAGGCTCCCGCCTTCGGATCCGTGCAAGGTGTCGTTCGCGATTCGCAGGGCGCGCTGGTGGCCAATGCGTTGATTCGCTCTGGCAGCATGGCCGCGAATTCCGATGCCCAGGGCGCCTACCGCCTGGATGGTTTGGCCACGGGCAGTTCCACCATTACGGCAAGTCTGCCCGGTCGTCCCAACCGTGCCGTTGATACCGCTTCGACCAGCGGGGACGGGGGCCTGTATACCCTGAACCTGACACTAAAGGGCACGGGCACCGTGACCGTGCGCACCCTGGCCACGAATGGTTCCGATTTGGGCGGACAGGTTGTGCGCTTGACGAACAACAGCTCCTGGTCCGATGGGCAACCCCTTTCGGCCACCAGCAATGCCCAAGGACTCGCCACCTTCACCGACGTGCTGGAGGGTTCCATTTCCGCCAGCGCTACCCTGGATAGCCTTGCCTGCTCCCACAGTGGAACACTCGCGGCGACGCAGACCTTGGCTCTCACGCTGCAACCCAGACCATACAGCACGATCTCTGGACGCATTCAGCGGGCCAATTCCTCGTTGACCTGGCCCCAGGGCACGCGAGTGCTCGTGTCCAGCTGGAATAGTTTCTACAACAACCTTGCCGAGGACGGCACGATTCAGGTTCCCAATCCCAGCCCCCACTTGGACTATGCCTATGGCACTGCGAGTGTCTACGTCGTTCTGCCAGGCGGTCGACAGCTTTCCCTGGGTTCCGTGACGCTCGTGCAGAATGGCGACACCGTGCTGAATCTCACGGCCCCCGGCTTTGGCAGCCTCTCCGGTACCGTCAAGAATTCCGTTGGCACGCCCCTCAGTGGGGTCTCCATCCAGATCGACGGCGCCTCAGCTGGTACCACCGATGCCGCTGGAGCCTGGTCCAAAGGTGAAATTCAAGTCGGTAACCGCCACATAACCGCCAACGCCCCCAGTGCTATCGCGGCGGGAGATTTGGTTCTGACAGGGGATGGCGGCACCGCCAGCTTGGACCTCACGCTGCTTTCGAATTCGGTAGCACTCACTACATCCATGTCTTTAGGGCGGGTTAGTGGCTACGCGTCTGTTTATGCCGATGGGAGCTTTTCCCATAGCTGGCTTTACTATTGGTCTAGATCCACCCAACCCTTGCTAAAGATCGATGGCGGCACGGAAGCCGCGCCAACGGCCCCCGGCGGCATCGCCCAGTGGCTGGACAAGGATCACCAACTCACCTACACCACAACGATGGGTGCTGTTGAAGTGACTCTTACCCGCACCGTGGCACCCCAGACCTACGTAACGCGCGACGAAATCCGCCTTCGGAATACAGATACTTCCGCCCACACCGTCTCGCTTCGCCATGCCGTGTATCTCGGAACCCTCAAGGGCCTGCCTTCCCAGCAAACGCAACCCGTTATGGTGGGAACAAACCGTGATCAGGGTGTGCTCAGTTCCAATGGAACTCTCCTTTGGGGCAACGGTGCGGATGCGCCGCTTTCCGTAAATCAGAACGGATTGCAATGGCCCGAATGGACGCTAGCGCCTGGAGAGCAGAAGACTCTGGCACTGGCCCAGGCCCCCTATGTCACAGGCGGCGACTTACGTCCCGAAGGTGCCACGCGGGTTTTGGATCGCGTGCTCCATGGGGCAACTGAATGGATCTACGGTGGTGAACCCTCTACTTGGTCCAACTGGCTGCCCGCCATTACTCCCGCCGCCGATCCTCTTGCGGTTTGGAATGCCACCGCCACGCTGACCCTCAAGGATTTCCTGGGCCGCGTGCCGGTCAATCAAGGGAATTTTTCTCTGCTCCTAGAACCCCGAGAAGTATTGGCTCCGAGGCGAGGCTTCTCCAGCGGTTCTGTCTTGACGGGCCTACCCGCCGATGGCGGTACAATCAAGATCGCTGTGCCGGGCATTTCTCCTAGGCTTGCGTTGACGCAGGATTTGGCTACAACCCAGAGCGGGGATCTCCTGCTGCCCGAGGCCGCGCCGATTACGGTGACGGTGCAGGATGCGCATGGGACGGTGGTACCGAATGCCTCTGTCTCGATCTCCAGCGAAAGCAGTTATGCCACCAATGCCCAAGGCCTCGTGGGCCCAGTCCTCGTGACCCCAGGCGCCTACACCATCACTGCCTATGCGCCCAATTCCGAAAACACGATTCGAGTCACGGGTGATCTCCAAGCCCAAGCGGGAAGCGATAACACGCTCACGTTGGACTTTCCCGCCGTGGGTTCCGTGGCCCTGCAAGTGAACAATGCGGATGGCACACCCTACGCGGGATACAACTGCCGTGCGACCTTGCAAAAGGGTTCGGTAGTCCGATCTGCCTCAGCCTATTACACCTATGACGGAAAAATCACTTGGTCCAATCTCCTGCCTGGGGCATGGGCTTTAGTGGTGAACGATCCTCGCACGGGGGGCAATCTCGCCCCTGTGGTTTTGAGCGTCTCCGCCGATGCCATTACTGCTGCGACGATCAGCCTGCCCGCTCTGGGGCAAATTCAGGTGCAGGTTCTCCAGCCCAACGGCAGCCCAGTCGCGCGCGACCTTCAGGTGCGTTGCCTAGGCCCGGATGGTGCGAATAGGTATTTGAATACGGACGATTCTGGCCGTGTCCTGTTTTCCGCCATCGCCCCTGGCGTAGCTAGGATCAGCGCTACCCATCCTACGAATCAGCTGCCTTGTTTCGTAGATGTGGCGCTTGCCGATGGTGGCTCGGCGCAAGCAGTCCTTAACCTTCCAGGTAGCGGAAGTGTGGTGGTGAACCTCCGGAATTTGGATGGGCGCCCCGCTCGTGAACGCTATGTTCGTGTGATGGATGGCAACCAAAACCTGCGCGAATTCTATCTCCATGAAGGCACGGTGACACTGGATCGGATCCCTGTGGGCCGCGATCTCCGCGTGGTCGATGGCACGTACGGCAGCAGTGCCTGGTCTCCCCGCTTTGCGGATCAGGCCATTCATCTGAATCAGGATGGGGAAACCAAGACTCTGGATCTCACGCTGCCACTGGGGAGTTTGAACATCACGGTCACGGGTGATGGCGGAACGCCGCTGGAGACTGTGTACCTGACCGCCGGTGGGCAGTCCGCTGCGGTGACTCTTGCCAATGGAACCGCCACGATCCTCAATGTGCCCTTGGACATGCCCTTCTCGGTCGCTGCCAGTGTCGCGGGGTACCTTTCGAAAGACGTTCCCAATATCACAGTGACCTCCGGTCAGCCGGTGGGAACCCTGGCGATTAGCCTAATTCAAACGCACACCGTCAATTTCTCCGTCCAGCGAACCAATGGGAATCGGATCTATTACAAGGATTGGACCTTCACGCGCAGTGGCAGCACAGCGACCCAATCCGGCGGCTACTGGGACCCCTCGACCACCTGGCAAATTACGGAAAATGGTGAATTTACTTTCACGGGTTCTGTGATGGTGGGGACCCACAAGGAAGGCAGTGTCAACAGTACGTGGTATTCCATTTGGCCGTGGACGGCGAAATCGACGATCACCTTGAGCCCCGGAAGCCCCGATCCATCCTTGATCGCAATCCTACCGGCGCTCTCCTCCTTCACCCTGCATTTGAAGGCCGCCGATGGCACGCCCCTGGCCTGTGATCGCAGCCTGAAGCTTGCGCTGAAAAACAGCACGGTGCCTTCCTTCCTGCCCAACCTACCGACCCTGAGCTTTAATCCAAGATCCCAGGGTGCGGACCTTGTCATGGGCGAGCATTTCCCCGAAGGAACCCACACCTTTGTCTTGCAGGATTCTTCGGGTGTGGAATTGTCGACCTTCGATCTGGTCGTTCGACCCGAAGACGACGCGAGACGTTTGGAACAAAACGTGGCAGTAATCATTCCCGCCATGGCTTCCTTGACTCTGCATTACAAGGATGCACTCGGTCGCAATCTGCAAAACTCCCACAACCTTCAGCTCGTTCTCAAACAAAGTAGCGTCGCGGGCTATGCCCCCAACCTCTCGGCCTGGGGCTTTGACCCAACCTACGGTCAGATTTTCCCGGTGGGCACCCACACCTTCGCGGTGATGGATTCTGCCTTCGGTGAGTTGACCACCTTTGATCTGGTGGTCGCTGCTACGGACGATGGAACCACCCTCGAACGGATCTTGAATCTGCCCTACGTGCGCAGCACCTGGGCCGTTCGGGCTTTAGCCAGTGATCAAGAAACACCGGCAATGGGCTCGAACCCCCGTGTGTATTGTCCAAACAATGGTTATTCAACTCCTTTGAACCAATTCACAGGCTCCGTGATCGAAACCCCAAGCGGCACCATCCTCCGGGCCGCTGCTGAATACCGGCCTTTCGGGAAAGATGAATTTGTTCGATCTGAAAGCGGTGATCGCACTGCGGAAGAAGGTCTTGAATTCTCCGAAGACCTCACCTTGGCGCTAACCGTCACTCGTTTCCGCCTGCTGGAAACCGATGGTCAGAGTGCGGTGGAAAATGCGGGTTGCGATTTGCCCGGCATCCGCGATGAAGATTTCGATCGAAAGCCGTACGAAGTCTGGGTCGATGACCAAGATGAAACCCGCCTTCTG
>JAUYES010000800.1 GCA_030691225.1 Holophaga sp.
AGTGGGCCTGACGTCGTTGCAAGAATTCCTGATTCTTCCCGAGGCAACGCCTAGCAGTGATCCTTCTTGGTTCGGATTCCCGCTGACGCTTCGCGAAGAATGCGGTGTAAGTCGTGTGGATTTGCTGAAGCATCTGGATCAGCACAAGATCGGAACTCGTTTGCTCTTTGGTGGAAACCTGACTCGCCAACCTTATTTCCAGGGCTTGAACTACCGCATTCACAACACCCTTTCCAACACGGATCGAATCATGAACCAGACCTTCTGGATTGGCTTGTACCCTGGTCTTTCAGTGGAGGCCTTAGGGCATAGCATCAAGGCTTTGGAAGGTTTTTTTGCTGCCCACAAATTGCGGCAATAGTCCGATGCCTGGCTCGTTGAATTCAGATTTAGAAGAAATCCTGAGTCTGACGGAAGAGCTCTGGACCCAGTTCCGAGGGGCCCGGCTGTTGGTGACAGGTGGAACGGGGTTCATGGGGTGTTGGTTGCTAGAGAGCTTTCTGCATGCCAATCGTCGCCACGATTTGGGTGCCAAGGTTGTTGTGCTGACTCGAGATCCTTTGGCTTTTGCACAGAAAGCCCCGCATTTGGCGCAATCCCCTTGTCTTGAACTCGTGCAAGGGAATGTACTGAATTTCCCAAACCTGGAGGGTGAGTTCACGCATCTGATTCATGGCGCCACGGATGCCAGCGCCAAACTGAATGAAGAAAACCCTCGCTTGATGTTCGACACCATTCTGACGGGCACACGCGGGGCTTTGGAGTTTGCTCAGGCCAAATCTGTGCAGCGAGCCCTTTTCCTGAGTTCGGGGGCAGTCTACGGTCGGCAGCCATTCGACCTGGAGTATGTCGGAGAAGATTGGCATGGTGCGCCCGATTGTGCCGATCCGCGGTCGGCCTACGCCGAAGGTAAACGTGCCGCCGAAACGCTATGCGCCATCTACGCCCGGCAACATGGTGTGGAGGTTTCGATAGCTCGGTGTTTCGCCTTCGTGGGTCCACACCTGCCGTTGGATACTCACTTTGCCATCGGCAACTTCATCCGAAATGCCATGGATGGCGGCCCCATTCTGGTTCGAGGCGATGGCACGCCGTTTCGCTCCTATCTTTACGCCACCGACCTAACGGTTTGGCTTTGGCACTTACTCTTGCGCGGCGATCCGGGTGTGGCCTTCAATGTTGGTTCCGAGGACGCGCTTTCCATTGCTGAATTGGCCTCGGAAGTCGGTAAGGAGATGGGTGGAATTCCCATCAGCGTGCAGGGACAGGCCGACCCGGGTCGAAAGCCGGAGCGGTATGTGCCTTCCACGGCACGCATCCGATCGCATCTAGGGCTTACTCAAACGATTTCGCTTCGAGAGGGCATTCGCCGCACGGCCGCTTGGCATGCGCGGTAAAGCTGCTGCGCTACCATTAGGAGCCGCGCAATAATAACTTGTGCAGTTCGGGTTATTATTCTGCGGCCCCTTATGCCGGAAGACCGCGACAATGCCCGAATTCTTATTGCGCAACGGCTTAGGAGAACCGACTCCCTTTTTTGATCGTTTCTGGCCTTGATCCCATGAATCCACCGCTTGCTACGCGCTCCATCCTGATCCTGGAAGATGAACCCAGCTTCCGTGAAGTGCTTCAGTTGGGGCTATCTCCTCATGGCTTCAGCCCTGAAACCGTGGGTACTCTGGTCGGAGCGAAGGCTCGCCTGAAGGAATGCGTCTTCGATGCGGTGGTTTCGGACCTGCGGCTAAAGGACGGCAGTGGCATCGAGCTGCTGGTCTGGATGAAAGAGCAGGGCATCGAGACGCCGGTCGTGATCATGACGGCCTTCGCCACCACGGAGACTACCGTCCAGGCCCTTAACTTAGGCGCCGTCGATTTCCTGACCAAGGCGAAGAACGATATCCAGGAGTTGACCAAGGTGCTCCAGGGCCTGTTTGTGGAACAGGCCTTGCCCATGTTCGCGGAGATCCAGGATCTGGGCGATTTGGTGGGTGTGGGCGATACCATGCGCAAGGTGCAGGCCTTGGTGGGCAAGGTTGCCTTGGCCGATAGCACCGTGCTCATTACGGGGGAAAGTGGCACTGGCAAAGAAATCGTCGCCCGCCTTGTGCACCGCTATTCCGAGCGTGCGAAAGGGCCCTTCGTTCCGGTCAATGTAGGTGCCCTGCCCGAATCGCTGCTGGAATCAGAGCTCTTCGGCTACGAAAAAGGCGCCTTTACGGGGGCCAACGGTACTAAGCGAGGGCTATTCGAGGAAGCGCAGGGTGGTGTGATCTTCCTGGACGAGATCGGGGAAATGCCCTTACCCCTTCAAGTCAAACTGCTCCGCGTGCTTCAAGAGCGTCGGATTCGGCGCTTGGGGGCCAACGAAGAGCGGCCGGTGAACGTGCGGGTTATCTGCGCTACCAACCAGAATCTTCGGGAACGGGCCGAGCTCAATCAATTTCGCCAGGACCTCTATTACCGCCTCAATATCCTACATATCGAGCTGCCGCCTCTGCGGGATCGCACCGAGGATCTGCCTGTGTTGGTGGAGCATTTCCTGAGCCGCTTCTGTCGGAAATCAGGCAAGGCCCCCATGAGTCTCGAGGCCGAGGCGATGGCCGTGCTGCGTAAATACCGGTTCCGGGGCAATGTTCGCGAACTGGAAAACCTCATGGAGCGCTGCGTGGCCCTTAATGCGGGCGGCCCGATTGGGGTGGAGCTCTTTCCGGACAATATCCTGGCGGAAAGCGAAGGGCGGGACACCTCGGGGCGAGAGCGTCCAGCTGGCTTCGAAATTCCAGCCGACGGCTTTGATTTGGAAGGCTACCTGACCAGCCTGAAGAGCCATCTAATGGGTCGGGCCCTTGAGCGCTGCGATGGCAACCGCACCAAGGCGGCTCGCTTGCTAGGCATGAGCTTTCGCGCCTACCGTTACTGGATTCAGGAAATGGGAGGTGCCGAGGCCCTCTCTCGGACCTTTCCCCATCCCCAGGATTTCCCCGCCAAGGCTCCTGCCGAGGCGGAGTCTGACGGATGAATCCTTGTAAATCCTGCCATTAAGGGCATACTGGAATGCTCGGGTAGATATGTACCCGAACTGATTCTTCTTCCTTACTCCCTACCTAGGGGCTTTCATGTCACACACTCGCCAGAAGGGCTTCTCCCTGCTCGAATTGCTCGTCGCCATGACGATCTTGGCGGTTATTGGCACGGTGGGTTTTGTTACGCTTAAAAAGAACTCGACCCAGGCTCGTCACTTAAAGGCCCGGCAATCCATGGAATTGGTTAGCAGTGGCCTGGACCAGTACTATCTCAAGCACGGCTACTATCCTGACTTTGGAAGCTACGAAGCCATGGTGGAGGGTAATTCTCCCCTGGTGAAAGAGAATTTCATCGCGGTCAATTCGCCATCCAAAGACCCCTGGAAACAGCCCGTTGAGGGCATGTCCAATAAAATCGACTATGCGCTGAAGTGCCTCGGGGCCCCCGGCAATATGGAGGAATTCCCCGCCTTTTCGATCGAATCGGGCAAAATTTCCGATGCCACCACTCCGAATGCTGGAACGACAACTGGGACACCGGTTGCTTCCCCTGCCACGCCCGGAGCCACCAAGTGATTGAACTCGCGAAGCTTGGCGCCGAAGGCCTTCGTCTCGAAGGTCAGGAGTCCATGTTGCCGCTGGACGGCCAGGATGCGCTCCGCGATTTGCGCTGGAATCTTTTTGTTTTGCCCTCCGATAAGGATGTTTTCCTAGAAATTCGGGGCGAAGCCCGCTGGGATTGTGCCTGTTCTCGGTGCCTAGAGCCCTTCGAGCAAAACCTGCGGGTGTTCGCTCAGTTTCTGGGCAGCAAGGATGCCGAACTCGTGGCTCGTGGTTCGCATTCCCTGGGAAGCCAAGATTTAGATGTGGTTTTTTTGCCCGAACCGGTCCTGGACGAGCTAGGTCTGGTGCGGGAACAGTTCATGCTTCAAAGGCCTATGAATCCTCTTTGTAAGGATGAATGTCAGGGGTTATGCCCCCGATGTGGTAAAAATTGGAACAAGGGTCGCTGCCACTGCAATCTTGAACCGCAGGAGGAACCCAGCGCCCTCGCCAAAGCACTATCCAGATTGAAACTCGATCTGGAGCCCTGAAAACCCGCTATCTACGAGGTTCCCATGCCGAATCCCAAGCGACGCCATACCCGTGCCCGACGTGACCGCCGACGCGCCCATGACTTTCTGGACACCATGAGCTCCAGCTCCTGCCCGAACTGCGGCGCGGTCAAGATGCCGCATCGCGTATGCCCCTCCTGCGGTTTCTACCGCGGTAAGCAGGCGCTTCGGATTCAGCAGTCAGTCTGAGGACCGGGGTGGACGCTACCTCGCTCTATCGAATTGCCTTGGACGTCATGGGGGGCGATCACGCTCCTCAAGCGACCCTGGACGGGGCCTGCCTTGCCCTGACGAACCACCCGGAGCTCTTCCTGGTGCTCGTTGGCGACGAGGCCAAGCTTCTGCCCTTGCTCAAGCATCACGGCTTGGTTGGGGAACTCTCCAGCCGCTTGGAGATTGTCCATGCGCCCAGCGTGGTGACCATGGAGGACAAGCCCACTTCGGTCCTCAAGGACAAGAAGGACAGCTCCATTCGTATTGCGACTCAACTGGTTCGAGAAGGCAAGGCCGATGGTGTCGTGAGCATGGGCAACACGGGGGCCGCCATGGTGGCTTCGGTGATGGTCCTCGGGACCCTGGATGGCGTTTACCGACCCTGCTTGGCTGGTGTCATTCCCAACATGAAGAGTTGCCCAACGGTTCTCTTGGACGTGGGAGCGAATGTCGATAGCAAACCCGAACATGTGGCGCAGTTTGCCCTCATGGGCGCGATCTATGCCGAAGAAGTGCTTGGAGTTGCCCGTCCCCGGATTGGCCTTCTGAGTGTTGGCGAGGAAGACAGCAAGGGCAACGAGACAACGCGGGCCGCTGCGGCGATTCTTCGCGAAATCGAGATCAATTTCGGTGGCAACGCCGAGGGTCGGGATATCTGGAACGGCAATTTCGATGTCGTGGCCTGCGATGGTTTCGTCGGCAATGTCGTGCTGAAATCCTCGGAAGCCCTGGCGGAAGGTATCGTTCGTGGGCTGCGCGATAGCATTAATCAGAGCCTGCGGGCCAGGATTGGCGGCCTCCTCGCGAAACCGGCCATGAAGCGCTTCATGAAGAAACTGGACTATGCCGAATACGGCGGGGCTCCTTTGCTAGGTGTAAAGGGCGTTTCGATCATTGGCCATGGTCGCAGCGATGGCCGGGCCGTTGCCAACGCCATTCGTGCCGCCCTTCGTGCCTGTGAGCACAGGGTCAACGACCATATCCAGGAATCCATTCATCGGATGCTACCGGTCTCGACAGCCAGTAGCGATGCTCGTTGAGCATGTTCGACCCATTCTTCAAGCCCCGGTCCCTGCACCGGGGTTTTTTTTGGAAAACCTGAAACCGGAGCTCCTATGAAATTCAAACGCATCCTCCTGAAACTCTCCGGCGAAGCCCTGATGGGCGAAAACAAAGGCGGCATCGACCCAGCGGTAGTGACCATGGTGGCCAACCAGGTAAAGGCGATTCGTGAATTAGGTGTGGAAGTGGGTCTAGTCATCGGGGGCGGCAATATCTTTCGAGGCGTTGCAGGAGCCACCAAGGGCATGGATCGCGTGACCGGCGATCACATGGGTATGTTGGCGACTATGATCAATGCCTTGGCGCTACAAGACGCCTTGGAGCAAAAGGGTGTTCAGACCCGCGTGATGAGTGGTATTGAAATGCCAAAGATCTCAGAGAGCTATATCCGCCGACGCGCGGTGCGCCATCTGGAAAAGGGTCGCGTGGTTATTTTCGGTGCTGGCACCGGCAACCCCTATTTCTCAACCGATACGGCCGCTGCCTTGCGTGGCAACGAAATCGCCGCCGAGGTGGTCATGAAGGCCACCAACGTCGATGGCATCTATAGCGCTGACCCCAAGAAGGACCCTACCGCTACCAAGTTCGATCGCATCGCCTTTCAGGATGTCCTCGAAAAGGGTCTGAAGGTGATGGATGCGTCTGCCATCGCGCTCTGCATGGAGAACAAGCTGCCTATCTTGGTTTTCGATATGAACAAGCCCGGCAACCTTATCGCCGCCGTGCAGGGTGAAGTCGTAGGAACCCTAGTTTCCTAGCGCTGAGCTAGAGTCTGGCGCACTAGTTCCACAAGGCTTGCGAGCCGGTATGGTTTCGGTAGAAACGCTACGATATCCCCGGGCTGTAAGGTTTTTCGCAAATCCTCTTCCGCATAACCGCTGCTGAGGATGATGCGAATACCGGGGTCGGAAACACGCAGGGCCCGAATGACCTCGGCACCGCTGAGATCTGGCATGGCCATATCCAACAAGAGCAGGCTGATCTCATCGCGATGGGCGGCCACCTTCGAAAGGGCCTCTCGGCCTCCCGAGGCAGACAGCACAGGGATGCCCGCGCTTTGAAGAATTTCTACCGCGAGTTCCAGCAGGGCAGGCTCGTCGTCCACTACCAATACGGTGCCGCACCCTGCGGTGGGGGAAGGGTTGGTAGCGCCTTCGTCGGTCTCTGCGATTTCGTGAACCGGTAGGATCACCTCAAAACGACTACCGCTCCCTAGTTCGCTAGTCACCTTTACTGCGCCGCGATGGCTCCGCACAACGCCGAGCAAGGCCGCTAGCCCCAGGCCTCGACCCACAAATTTGGTGGTGAAAAATGGATCAAAAATGCGGGCTAAATGATCCGCGTCCATTCCGCGGCCATGATCTATCACGCATAGCGATACGTAGTCACCTGCATCCAGAGTCGTTGCTTCCAGGTATTCCGAGAGCTGCGCTTTGTCGAGGGTGAGCACGCACGTGCGAATGAAGACGGAGCCAAAGTAGTCCTGTGCGGCTTCTAATCCATTTTCGAGGAGTTCGAGAACCATTTGTTCTAACAGAGTCGGATCAGCCAGCACCGGGGAAAGGGGCTCCGTGAGTTCTACCGTGACTCGGCCTTCAGGATGCAGGGATGATCCAATGCGCGGCAGAGCCCTTTGAATACAGGCATTGAGATCCATGGGGCTGGCGGCCATACCGCCACCGCCCGAAAAGGCGAGAAGTTGTCGTGTGAGTCCGGCTGCTTTAAGGCAGGCCTCGCGAAGGGCTGCCAGGTTTTGGTCGGGGATGGGTTGCCCTTCCGCGAGATCGGCATTACCAAGCACCACGCCCAACAGGTTATTGAAGTCATGGGCGATGCCGCCCGCAAGCACGCGCAGGCTTTCGAGTTTGCGCGTCTCCAGCAGGTTATGCTCGGCATCGAGGCGGCGTTCCTCGGCTTGAAGGCGCTCTGTTATGTCGAAAGCCGTAGCCAGCACCAGGTGGTGTCGCCCGAAGCTGAGGTTGCTCATAATGATTTCCAGGGACCGATAACTGCCGTCTCTGGCGATAACCCGCAGTTCCAAACGGGGTGGTGGTTCAGCATTTAGGATGGTTTTCCCTGCGGCAGGAATGCGGCCACGATCCTCGGGATGTACGAAGGTGCGGAGTGCCGAACCAATCACATCCGTTGCCTCGTAACCAAGGCTCTTCAAAAAATAGGGATTCACATACTTGATTCGTTCGGTGAGCAGCAAAATGCCGCAGGGAGCCTGGTCGGCCATCCGGCGGAAACGATCTTCACTTTGGTGCAGGCGCCCGGCAAGTCGCTCAGCCTTGGATTTGCCCCTTAACAGCGAGCGAGACAGCAGAAAGAAAACAATGGCCAGAACGATTCCTGCAAGCGGAAAGGGCAAGATCGAAATCAGGGTTGGCGTCGGCCGTGTATCCGTATACGAAAAAAGCCAAGTGCGTTGTGCAAAGTTATGTTGAGCTCGGTGCAGGAATCGGGCGTCCTGCTGGCTGACGGTATTTGGGGATCGGGTACTGAATAGGCGACTTTGTTCGGAGGGTTCGGCCTCGTCGCGCACTTCCATGGCTAGATTTGGGTATTTGGCAAGGATTGGCTCGAACACCTCACTGGCGAGCAGGGAGACAAAGACCATGCCCACGGTGGCTTCCCGGCGATCAAGCCCTTCACTCAGGCTGGTACCGGGCTTGAAAATGGGGAGATAGACCACCACTGCTGAATGAGGCCG
>JAUYES010000801.1 GCA_030691225.1 Holophaga sp.
TGAACGAAGGTTTCCATGAAGGCCACCAGGGTCTCCACATCTTTAACACTGACGGCGTTGTAGGTGGAAGCGCGGATACCACCCACGTCGCGATAGCCCTTGAGGCCAACCATACCGGCCTTCTTGGCTTCGCTTACAAAGGCTGCGGTGAGCTCTTCGGTGGGCAGGAAGAAGTCGACGTTCATGGTGGAACGATCGGCCGCTTCGGTGACGAAGGGCTTGAAGAAGCCTGCGTGCTTGTCCACACAACCGTAAAGCAGCTCAGCCTTCTTCAGGTTGTTCTGCTCGATGGCCTTCAAGCCGCCAATGGACTTGTTGTAGGCCAGCACGTTGCGCAGAAGGTAGATGCCAAAGGTGGGCGGCGTGTTGTAGAGGCTGTTCTTATCAGCGTGGAGCTTGAAACGCAGGTAGCTGGGCAGGTCCTGAGCTTCGCACATTTCAATGAAGTCATCGCGCATGATGACGAGCGTGACGCCGCTGGGACCGAGGTTCTTCTGGGCGCCGGCGTAGATCAGGCCGAACTGGTTCACATCGAAGGGGCGCCACATGATGTCCGAGGACATGTCGCAGATATAGGGCTTGTCGGTCTTGGGGAAGTCCTTCCACTGGGTGCCTTCCACCGTGTTGTTGGAGGTGAAGTGCACGAAAGAAGCCTCAGGATTGATATCGAGTTCCGAAGCTTTGGGCAGACGGGCAAACTGCACGGCCTTGGTGCTGCCAGCTTCACGAACGTTATCGCCGGCCACGAGCTTGGCTTCCTTGTAGGCCTTCTCGGCCCAGTTGCCGGTGGTGATGTAATCTGCCTTGCGGCCCTTGCGCAGCAGGTTGAGGGGAATCATGCCGAAGGCCAAGTGGGCGCCGCCCTGCAGCAGCATCACCTTGTAGTTGGCGGGGATGCCCATCAGTTCCTTGGTGAGAGCCAGGGCTTCCTCATGCACCGCATCGTATTCCTTGGAGCGGTGGCTGATTTCCATCACGGACATGCCTGTTCCGGCGAAATCGAGCAACTCTTCCTTGGCGCGCTCCAGTGCTGGCAAAGGCAGGCCCGCAGGCCCGGCGTAGAAGTTGATCGTGCGATTGGTCATTTCGTCTCCTGAAAATCGAAAAGGAAAAGCTCACCACCAAGACACGAAGACGCCAAGAAAAGGTAAAAAAACAGTTTTGTTTTCTTGGCGCCTTTGCGTCTTAGCGGTTCATCTTTTAGGCTTTGAATTCCGTCAAAATTGCCACGACTTCATCCCCGATGCGTCCCAGGTTTTCCTTGGAGCTAGCACCGAGATGAGGCGCCATGAAGACGTTGGGAGCCGTGAGAATCGGACAATCGGCGGGAGGAGGATCGCTGGGCCATACGTCGGTTCCGTAGGCACGGACCTTGCCGCTTTCAAGAGCGGCCAAGAGGTCTGCTTCCACCACACACTTGCCTCGACCAGTGTTCACGATGATCACGCCGTCCTTCATCTTGGCGATCAGAGCGGCGTTGATCATGCCCTTGGTGTCATCGGTAAGGGGCGTATGCATGCTGATCACATCGGCTTGGGCAGCGAGTTCTTCGAGGCTGCCTACCAGGGTCGCGATGGAATGTTCCTTGAGGAAGGGGTCGAAGGCAATGACCGTCATGCCAAAGGCCTGGGCACGCTTGGCCACTTCCGTGGCGATGGCTCCCGCACCGATGAGACCCAAGGTCTTCTTGAAGAGCTCGGTGCGCTTGAGTTCATTCTTCAGGAACTTGCCATCTTTCATCGAGGTATGGGCTTCGAAAAGGCGCGCGGGAATGGCGACCATGAAGGCCATGGCCATTTCCGCCACGGCCACGCTGCTGGCCTTGGGCGTGTTCACGGCCTTGATGCCCTTTTCGGCGCAAAGCTTCTTGTCCACGTTGTCCATGCCTACGCCGCCACGAATGACGAGCTTAAGGTTGGGCGCCTGGGCGACCAACTCGGCGTTCACCTTGGTCTTGGAGCGAACCAAAATGACATTGGCCTCACCCAAGGTGGCCATATCACTGCTGACTTCACCAAAAGCGGCAAGGCGCTCTGGCAGCTTTGCGTCAAACGCATCAGCGATAAGAATTTTCATTATTACCTCCAAAAAAAAGGATTCAGCGCTAAGACGCCAGGACACGAAGAAATAAAAAAAGTGACTTTAAATCTTTTCTTGGCGTCTTGGCGGTTCGTTTTTTAGTCTTCGTATACCCGCACCAGCAATCCGGACCGCAACTTGGGTTCAAACCACGTGGATTTGGGGGGCATGATCTGATCGGCGTCGGAAACAGCCATGAGCTGCACGAGGCTGGTGGGGAACATGGCGAAGGTCACGGCAGCGCCATCCTTCAC
>JAUYES010000084.1 GCA_030691225.1 Holophaga sp.
GCTTGGCCACGGCCTGGATGCTATCAGCGGTGATGCTACGACCCGAATCCTTGGCGCGAAAGGCCTGTCTCCAATCACCACTTTGCGCAATCGCATTGCCCAAGGCCTTGGCCAACGTGCCAGCATCTTCCTGCATCATCAGTTGATCGGCCTCCATTTGTCGGAGGGCCCGGTGAATATCTTCCTCAGGGAAGCGTTCGTTTTGAATGCGGAGAACTTCTCCGCGAAGAGCCTCTTCCAACTCGGCCAGGCTGTGACCCTCCGCGGGAGCGGCGTCAATAAGGAAAAGGGATGGATCCCTTCCCCCTGGCATGCCGACCTTCACCGATAGCTTCCCGGCCAAGCCCCGTTCCTCCTCAAGCCGGCGGACCAACCGGGAACTCTTGGAACCTCCCAAAATTCGGGCCAGAACCGCCAGAGCATTACCATCCGAATGGTTCGTGGGCGGGATTCGCCATGCCATAAGTAGGCGTGGATCGCCCGTTGTGTTCGCTTGAAGCCGTCGATATCCAGGGCCTCCCGAAAGATCCCAATAGGTTTCCTGCCGCAGGCCCATGGCTTCGGGAACAGGAGCAAGAGCCCCAAAGGTTTCCTGGATTGGTCGGAGAGCCTTTTCCATTTGCAGATCCCCAACCAAAACGAGTGTCATGCGCTCGGGTGAAAGGATCCTGCGGGCATAAGCCCGAAACTCGCTCCAATTCAACCCTTCCATGCGCCCCGACCCAGGTTCAAAAACTTGGGCGTAGGGGTGGCCACTGAAGGCTGTTCCCAAAAGAATCGAAAGAGCCGCTTTTTCGCCCTGCCCTTCCTTGGCAAGCTCCTCAATCCAGATATCCCGCTCGATCGAATAGCGGGCAAGCACCAATTGCTGAAAATGCTGCTGTTCGAGTCGACACCAGGGTTCAAAAGAAGCTAGCGGAAGATCCATCGCTAGGGACATTTCGTCGGCCTCGGCCCCCATTTCCCGCTTGGTGATCCCCAGGTTTTCCAGCATGTCCGAAGGAGAGGAACTCGCCACTTTTGCCCGCAATTCACCCATTCGGGCGCGGTGCAACTGGCCGAGCGAAAGCTCCTCCGATGAAGATTCGGGTAAATCTAATCGGAGGCGCCGAGACCGCTCAAGGCGCAGAGCCTCGTGCGCGCCCTCCTCTTGCTTCAACAATCGGGTTAGATCATCCCCAGCCACGACTTCTGTCGGCAAGATGCGCCGGAATAGCGTCCGAGCCAAGATTTCAGCCGCTGCGGAAGGCAAGGCTCCGGTATCCGCCCTTCCGGCCCGGATCATCAACCGAGCATGGAGGGCTCCCGTTCCTGGTCGTTCCACCAGAAGCACTTGAAAACCATTATTAAGCCTGCGTTCTTTGACTTCAGGCACCTGGGCTGCCAGGGAGACCACTAGGACTGGAGCAAATAATCGAAAAATCAGGCTACGCATCCGCTTAGCTTATCAGCGGATGGTGATGCTCCCGTTGGTGGTTTCCACCCTGATTTTTTGCTGTTTTCCCGGCACCTTCAAGTGGGCGGAGTGTTTGTTTAATTCGATGGTCTGAGCACCCTGAACCTTGATATCCAAACGCCCGTTGGAGTTCCGGGCCCGAATTTCACCCGTAGCCTTTCCCAGTTCTACATCGACGCTTCCATTCGTGGTTTCCAGATGAATCCCTTCGCCCCATCCATCAAGATTCTTCGCCCGAATGGACCCGTTGGTGGTCTCCATCCGGATGCCACCCTCTACGTCCTCCAACAAAATGCGACCGTTGGTTGTGCCACCGTGAAGCCTGGCTCGGAGGTTTCGAGCGTCGATAGTGCCGTTCGAAGTGTCGGCGTGGACTTCACCAATAAGGTCCTGGACCCGAATATCGCCATTGGTGGTTTCACAATTCGCAAAGCCCTCCAGCGCGGCAACCACAAGGGTTCCATTGGTCGTCCGGAAATGGGCCTGAAGTTTGCGAGGAACGCTGAGCGTCATTTCGCAGCGTGGGCTTTGAGAAAATCCAAAACTGAAGCCCCAGGATGATTTCTGGAATATGGCTTCGATATCCAGATCCTCGCCCTTTCGCTGCACGACCAAGTCGATCTTGCGACGCTCGGTGTCGCGAATATCAGCCGTAAGGGCAACCTCTTCTCGATCCCAACCGGTCACTCGAATTCCGCCGTTGCGATTTTTGATCCAGAGTTTCGAGCCAAATGCGAGTTTCTCGGTCCGTTTCTCGGTTCGGGTGTTGCCTGCCATCATTGGCTCGGGCGGTGCAGGAGGGGCAGGTGGCGGAGGAGGAGGCGGGGCCTGCGCGGTCAAAACCCCGCACACCAGCAGGGTCCCAAGAAATGATAAAGCTCGGGATTTAGCCATGACCGCCCCCTCTGAAAAAGAACCGGGTCCAAGCCCGGATATAGGTAAAACGCACGAACCATCCACTAGATTAGCGGAAGCGTCGAAATGTTAAGGTATTTGAGAGCCTGGAGCACCTTTGCCCGTATTCATTATCGCCACGGCCCGGACCCCCATCGGCTCTTTCGGCGGAAGCCTTAAGAGCCTAAGCTCTTCGTTCTTGGCGGCTCGAGCCATCGAAGAAACCCTGCGGATAGCCGGGGTGCCCCCTTCCCAAATCCGGGAAACCATTCTGGGCTGTGCGATTCCGGCGGGCTGCGGGGGAAATCCGGCCCACGCCGCTGGCCAATTGGCTGGAGTGCTTGCCCCTGCCTTCACGATCAGTATGCGCGAGGGATCGGGCCTGAAAGCCTTGATGCTAGGCGCCCAAAGCCTAGCCGGCGACGTCAGCGAGTTCGTTCTCGTTGGGGGCGCCGAAAGCTCCACTCAAACCCCATTCTTAGTTCCGGAGGGTCGTTGGGGAACCCGGATTGGGAGCATGGAAATCCTAGACGGACTCCTGGTGGATGGGCCCTATGGATGCCCTGCCTCTTCGGATATCGATCTCGAGGCTCAATCGGCCTGGGTTCAGCTCAGCCAACACCGAATGAAAGAGGCCCAAGCTGCGCGGCAACGCGAATGCTTTCCCTTGATCTGGGAGGGGAAACGCGGTGCCCTGGAACTCCGAACGGACGAAATTCCCGAACCCACCAATATTGCCTTCAGGAGCCACTACGCCACCCCGGCAGATGGTGCGGCGATGGTCCTGATGAGCACCTTTCCCTCCCAATGCCCCAGAGCTCGACTGCTAGGGTATGTCGCATCTGCCTACGGCCTGAAAGCTGCGATCAACCAATTGCTGCTCCAAACGGAACTATCCTTTGAATCCGTAGACCGCTGGGAAATTCATGAAGCCTCGGCGGCCCTGATCCTTGGCTCCTTAGGGGAAATGCCTGAATTGAACCCAGCAACGCTGAACGCACGCGGTGGCGCCCTGGCTCTTGGCGATCCCTGCGGGGCTAGCGGCACGCGGATGCTGATTTCACTTTTGCACACCCTCGAGGACGAGGGGCTTTCGACGGGCATCGTCGCCGTATCCATGGGTCAAGGCTTAGCTCTTGCCATGGCAATTTCGAGGTCCTGATTATGCAAATTGCTCTTCACGTGCTGCCCCACGGCCAAGGCATACCGCTTCCGGAATACGCCACGCCTCATGCCGCAGGCATGGATCTTCGGGCAGCCCTTCCTGAATCCGAAATCTGGTCCTTGCAGCCAGGAGAGCGTCGCCTGATACCAACAGGACTAGTGCTTGCCGTGCCGGTGGGCTTCGAGGCTCAGGTTCGCCCTCGATCGGGCCTGGCCCTTCGCCATGGGATCACGGTCCTGAACGCACCAGGAACCATCGACGCCGATTATCGCGGCGAAGTCGCTGTGCTACTCATTAATCACGGGGCAGAGCCCTTCGAAATTCGACGCGGGGACCGTATTGCCCAAATATTGGTGGCACCCACGTCCACCTGGAAATGGGAGCCCGAAACGCAACTCGCCGCGCTCGGATCAACCGAACGCGGCGAGGGTGGCTACGGCTCGACAGGCCGCTGATTATTTCTTGGGCGCAGGCTTAGCAGCAGGCTTGGCAGCTGCTGCAGGAGCTGGTGCAGGTGCAGGTGCAGGTGCGCCGCTTTCAAATTTCTTGTCGTAGCGCTTGGCTAGTTCATCCGAAAAAGATATAACCGCGGCGGTATCCACCGGGATCATGATGCTTTGGTTCCACTGGAACAGCATCTGAAGCTTCAGTTCCTTGGCAAAGTCCATGAGGATGGGGGTGATTTCTTGATTGAACTGAGCCGTAGCCTTCTG
>JAUYES010000806.1 GCA_030691225.1 Holophaga sp.
GCACCTGCAAGGAGGTGCTGGACGAGTTGGACATGCATGACGAGCCTTTGTTGAAGCTGGCCATGGAACTCGAGCGCATCGCCCTCTCGGATGAGTATTTCATCGAGAAGAAACTTTATCCGAACGTCGATTTCTATTCCGGCATCATCTTTCGCGCCATGGGCATTCCCACCAGCATGTTCACCAGCCTGTTCGCGCTGGCCCGCACCGTGGGCTGGGTCGCCCAGTGGAATGAGATGATCGAGGATACCGATCAGAAGATCGGGCGTCCGCGCCAGCTTTATGTCGGTGCGCCCAAGCGCAGCTTCGTGCCCATGGATCAACGTTCGTAAGGCATGGCCGTGGGCAACGGACACCGGCACGGCCACGCCAAGCGGCGGGGGATCCATCGTCCCTCGCCCTTCCAGCGATTTTTCATGAAACCCGCCAACGACAATGCGGCTGGCCCCGGGCTGATGCTCAAGCGGTTATTGACTCTGGTGTTGTTTGCCCTTCTGGCCCTGGGAGCGGTCTGGATCAACCAGTAGGGGCATTCCTAAGTGTGGCGCACGCGCCATCCATTGACGGCTTGATCGGCCATCCCCTGAGTGATATCGTGATATCACATATGGAGGGAGACCGCCATGGCGCAATTGGTCGTTCGC
This sequence comes from Holophaga sp., assembly GCA_030691225.1. Classification (GTDB taxonomy): domain Bacteria; phylum Acidobacteriota; class Holophagae; order Holophagales; family Holophagaceae; genus JAYREN01. Next base: position 645 of record JAUYES010000806.1, read on the forward strand.
AACATTGAGGAAGAGGTCAAGCGGCTGCTCCAGCGCCGGGCTGCTTCGCATGAACGCAGCATGGAAGAGGAAGTCCGCGACATCTTGCGGAACGCCGTGAAGGACGAAGGCCAGCCGATCCCAAGGCTAGGCAGCCGTTTGCGTGAGCGCTTTTGCGGCCTCGGCCTGGAGGAAGACATCCAGGAACTGCGTGGAAGGGCGGCAATCCCTGCCTCGTTCGACGAATGATTATCCTTGATACGAATGTGCTGTCCGCCGTCATGCGCCGTGACGCCGATCCGGCTGTCGTGGCGTGGCTGGACCGCCAGCCGGCGGAATCGCTCTGGATTACGACGATCACCGTCTTCGAGGTGCGTTTCGGCTTGGAACTTCTGCCCGGCAGCCGTCGGCGCAAGGATTTGGAAAATGCCTTCGCGCAGGCGCTCGAAGAAGATTTTCAGCGCCGTATTCTGCCCTTTGACGTCCGGGCGGCAGAGGAAGCGGCCATGCTGGCGGCGCGCCGGAAGACTGCCGGTCAACCCGTCGAGTTCAGGGATACCCAGATCGCGGGCATCGTGATGGCGCACCAAGCCACCTTGGCCACGCGCAATATCCGCCATTTCCAAGACGCGCC
>JAUYES010000813.1 GCA_030691225.1 Holophaga sp.
GGCGCGGTGACGGGCAGCAGCCAAACGGTGAGCCCCACGTCGACCCTCACCTACACCCTCACCGCCACCAACACCACCGGCAGCAGCACCGCCACGGCAACGGTCACCGTGACACCGGTAACGCCGGACACCACGGCCCCCAGCGTGCCGACGGGCCTCACTGCCAGCGCCATCACAACCACGGGCCTGACCCTAACCTGGACCGCTGCCACCGATAACGTCGCCGTCACCGGTTACCGCGTGTCTCGCGCCACGGCGACCGCTCCCATCGCCACGGTCACCACCGGCACTTCCTTCACCGACACCGGCCTCACCGCCAACACGCCCTACACCTACACCCTGGCCGCCTTCGACGCCGCCGGAAACGCCAGCGCCAAGAGCAGCCCCGTGACTGCCACAACCAGCGCCGTGGCGACTACGCCAGTGATTTCGGCCTTTACGGCCTCGCCCACCACCATCACCGCCGGTGGCAGCAGCACGCTGGCATGGACCGTAACTGGTGCCACCAGCCTGAGCCTCAATGGCACACTCGTGACAGGCACCAGCACGGTAGTGAGCCCCACGGCTACCACCACCTACACCCTGACCGCCACCAATACGGCCGGGCCTGTGACGCGGCAGGTGACGGTGACTATCTCTGGGTCCACCGACACCGAGAAACCGACGGTGCCCGCCAATCTATCGATCAAGGATGTGACAGGTACAACCTTGACCCTAAGCTGGGATGCCTCCACCGATAATGTGGGCGTCACGGGCTACCGCGTCTATCGCGATGGCGCTCTGCTCAGGACCGTGACCTCGGGCCTCAGCCTCAACGACACCATCCTGACGGCGAACACAACCTATAGCTACACCGTGGCTGCCACCGATGCAGCCCGAAACAGTAGCGCCCAGAGCGCGGCGAAAACAGTTACCACGACCGCTGGAGCTGGCACTCCTCCAGTCATCCAGGTTGCTGTTCATCCCGGAACCACGGTGGAAGTGGGCGAAGAAGTGATGTTTGATGCCTCGGACACCACCGATGATCAGACCTTGCAAACCAAGAATTGCACCTTCGAGTGGACCTTTGGCGACATCGTGGATGAGCAGGTGGCGAACCGCCGCAGCGGCAGGGCCATCGTTCATTTCTTCATGGCGCCCGGCGTGTATCCCGTCAAGCTCAAGGTCATCGATTCCGATGGCAATCTCGTCACCAAAACCACGCAGGTCACGGTCACCGGAGTGGCGCCCATCGCGGGGTTCGAGCTGCGGCACGCGCCCTTCCACTGTCGGCTGGCGCAGTTTGTGTATGCCCAGGTGCCTGCCTCCGTCACCGCAGTTGCCACCAACCGCCTTCGGGCCGTGGTGAAGGTATCTGGCTCGCCCGATAAGGTGCTGGCCGATCAAACAAACCTCAAGACAGAAGAAGTGTTCCTGCTGGATCACCAAACGCTGCCGCTGGGAAATCACGCCCTTGAAGTGGAACTGCTGAATGCCCAGGGCACCCGCATCAGTTTCCTGCGGGAAAAGTTTACAAAGTCTGTGGCAACCCCCACGATCGCCATCGATCAATTCAACAATATTTACCGCAACGGCAAGTCCACCTATACGGTGGCCGGTTGGGGCATTTCGCGAGCAATCATGCCGGATTGGAACAGCATGGGTGTCGCCAACCAGAGTTTTATGGAGAACTTTGGGCAATCGGATACCTATTACACCGCCGATACCTGGATGACCTACCTGGATGCGCTTGAGTCCTATGGTTGGTCGGCCATTGGTGCAGACCGTTATCCGAGCCGCTTCAATGAAATCTCCAATCGTCAGAACAGGAATGCCACGACCGTTTCCTACTATGAGTACGTGAACCGCGCAAAGAATCACCCGGCCATGTTTGGCTGGTGTTTCGATGACGAACCCAACATCGGTGGACTGCCTGCCCACTGGCCCGTGAACGTCATGGCGGCCCAGGGTCACATCGTGAACCAGCTCGACCCCAATCATGTGAATGTTGCCAATCTTGCCGGCTACGAATGTTTTCCGAGTGCCTGGTGGGGGGATGAATTTTATTACCTCTACAGCGAAAAGGTGTTTGGCAAGAAGCACACCTATTACGACATCCAGCACGGCGCGGCTTTTACGCTGGAAAGGCCCATGAAGGAAACCTATCAAGACCCTGAGCACCCCGAACGGGGCATCATCGATAACTGGGTACGCTTCTACCTGAAGGGCAGGCAGGAACACGGCTATGGCCTGCTGCCCAATTTCGGAGTGGTGGCCACCACCATCTTGAATGTGGGCAATCCCGAAAACATCGAACCAACCCCTGGGCAGTCCCGCATGCTCGCTTGGTTGCAGGTGGTCAGCGGCCTGAAGGGTATGAATTGGTATCAGTACCAGGGCCAAACTCGCCCCGAAATGTTTGGCATGATGGCCGAGTTCAAGGAGCGGGCCGAAGCCCTGACGCCCGTGCTGTTCCAAACGGATGCCAACCAGCCAACGGTAACCACCAGCGCCACCACCGCTGGGAATCGTGTGGAAACCTTTATCCGGAAACATGAGGGGAAGGTGTATCTGGTGGCCGTGCGATTAACCGAGCCTGATATCACCATCGTGCCCGTCGCCGAGCCCGCCTCCATCACCGCGAATTTCACCGTCCAGGGCCATGGGCTGACATCTCCCGTGGCCAGGGACTATATACCACCGGCCTTCGACAATCCGAAGATGTGGGCCTCGCCGATAACAGCCCGATCAACCATTCTTTCAAGATCTCGGGAGCTCCCCTGGTGCCCGGCAAGGTCATGATCGCCGGAGCCAAAGCCTCAGACGGGAAATGGATTTGGGTCTTCGACGATGGCGCCGGAAAGATGTACGCCAACCTTAACCATGTGAATGGAAAGAGTGGTGGCCGCATCGAAATTGGCACCATCAACTACACCACCGGTGATACCACGGTTCGCTTCCCCAATATCGATGGCGTGAATGCTTCCATCCCCATCGCTAATGGCGTGGACAGCCTGAAAGCCATTTCCGTCAAGCAGACTCCGGTATCCCGGAGCCTTCCACTCGATGGATCGGGCCGCTTTACCGACACCTTCGACAAATACCAGGTGCGGGTTTATTGCATCTCGCAATGACATGGGATTTTTTTTGGCGGTGAGGACAGTGAGAACTCACAACAAAACAATCGGCTTCATCAGCATGTTGCATCGAGTTGTTGGGTGCGAGATCTGGACCGAAAACCTCAAAAAAAACAAACAGAAATTGGCCACCGATGCATATCGATGGGCACCGATGCAAGAGCCTATCCATGTCCAATCGCTGCGAAATCCCAGCCGTGAATGGCTGAAAAAAATGGGCAGGTCAAGCCTTGCATCGCTGGCCAATTTTTCCGTTTCACAAAGCCACCCTGCTCTGCTCCTGAAGCATTTCGTCTCTCTCAAACACCCTCGCAAGAGCTTGATCACCCGAAAAATAAAACAAGATCCAGCCACCAAAACACACCGCTGCCAGTCAATCGAACGTGCGAGCTGGCCGGTGTCGTACCCAGTCGTTGGGACTTTTCGGAGCAAAAAGCTCAACGCAATATTTCTGTTCGTCTCGCGTATCGGCGCAGCCGATGCCGAGAGGGCGCGGAGAAAAGACGGAGGATCGCGGAGGAAAACGGACCAACACCTTCCGAACTCTCTGCCTCAGGGACCCTCCGCTTATCTCTGCGCCTCAGCGTTGCTGTTTTTTCTTCAACCATCACAGCGCGGGTCTTGATCGATGCGCGGTGAGTTTGGTTTTGAACAAAGACGAGTCTTCACGAAATGCGCTTTTTAGAAATCCTTCAAAACCCTTTTTAACGAGGCATAACATGAACCCAACCACTGAAAACATCACCCGCCGCTTCCTGCACCGGCTATTGCCCATGGGCCTTGGTCTAGCACTCTTGACCACCCTGGCCTGCGGGGGCGATAAGGCCGCAACGCCGACACCGACACCCACCGCTCCAGTGATCGCCACCTTTGCCGCGGCACCGGCCACCATCACGGCGGGCCAAAGCAGCACGCTGAGTTGGAGCGTATCGGGCCACACCAGCCTGGCCATCAATCAGAGTGTTGGCACTGTCACGGGCACCAGCCAGACGGTGAGTCCCACTTCAACACTCACCTATACCCTCACCGCCACCAACGCCACCGGCAGCAGTACCGCCACGGCAACGGTCACGGTCACACCCGCCACCGACACGGAATCGCCCAGCGTACCCACGGGCCTTGCCACCAGCAACATCACCACCACAGGCCTCACACTCACCTGGACCGCCGCCACCGATAACGTAGCTGTCACCGGCTACCGCGTGTACCGCAACGCCGCGGCCACTCCCATCGCCACCGTGACCACCGGCACCACCTATACCGACACCGGCCTTTCCGCAGCCACCGCCTATAGCTATACCGTGGCCGCCTTCGACGCTAGCGGGAATGTCAGTGCCCAAAGCAGCCCCCGCAGCGTAACCACCGCCACCTCCGGCAACCCGGCGCCGGTCATCGCCAGCTTCACCGCGACCCCTGCCACGATCCTTGTGGGCCAAAGCTGCACGTTGACCTGGAGCGTAACCAACGCCACGAGCCTGTCTATCGACAACAGCATTGGCGTGGTTACGGGCACGACCCATACCGTGAGCCCCACCGCCACCACTACCTACATCCTGACGGCCACAGGCCCCGGTGGCACCACCACCCGCACCGTAACCGTCACCGTGCTGGATGGCCTGTTGGACGAGAGCGACGCCGATTTCACGATCACGGAGTAAGGGCTGGTTTTTTCTGCGTACCGCGCTGGGACATTTCCCCCTTTCCCCAATTGCAGGGCGTCCCCATGACTGTCAGAGCTTGAAAGGAAATGACCATGTCGAGAAAACCTACCAGTTTGTGCGCGCTGGCGCTCCTTTTCTTGCTCAGCCCGCTGGCAGCCCAGGAGATCTGGTATGCCGGTTTCGAAACCGGGGCCCACTTCCCGTTCAACGAACCGAGCCTCAACCGTGGAACGGTCCGGATCCTCACCGAAGGGGCCTATGCCGGTCGCTACGCCCTTCAAGCGACCATCGAAAACGAAACGGTCAGTGGGATGCGCCTCGCCTACGTCAACC
>JAUYES010000817.1 GCA_030691225.1 Holophaga sp.
TGCGCGGTCACGGTGGCGCCTTGCATTCGATCAACACGGTACGAGCGATGCTCACCCGAGTCGCTACGAATTGCGTGCAGCACGAAATTGCCTTCCGCCGTTTGCCGCAGCGAATACGGTTCAATGCGTCGTACATTGCCATCATAGGTAAGATCGACGCATAAATAGTTGGCCGCTGCGAAACGGATGATTCCCAGCGGGGCGCGGGCACGAACCGGGACCGCCATGGGAAGCACCCGGCTGCGAATGAGAACTTCTGCCTCGCCTCCTGCAATAGGCAAGCTTTGGGGCGCCTCTGCACCGCTCATGATCCATGCGAACACCTCGGGCAATGTCGCCCAGAAGTCCGCAACTGGCGGCAGCACCGGAAGCTGGTGGGCGAGCATGCTCTCCCACATGGCCTCCAGGTCAGCCCGATGTGACAGCAGTGCCTCAACAGATGGGATATCGATGCCCTTGTAGGCGCACTTCTGTGTCAACACGTCGCGAAGCACGGCAGGTGATGGCCTGCTGTCGCCATGCCGATACAGGTTGATCACGTCATAGAGATCCCGTGGCCGCGTGCGCTCACCCAGCGCCCGCACCTTCTCGCCAAACGCTTCCTCGTAAGCATAGCAGTTGATCCACATTCCGTCTGCAGGACGATCGGAGTATGGGTGGAAGACCTCACGGCGCACCGATGGCAACACGACTTTCTCGTCCGCCGTGAGGTCAAGCCTGATCTTGGGCCAGCCGCCCGTGTTGGGAGAAACCGGGCCGCGATAGCCGAGCTTGCCCTGGCAGGAGGGGCGACCCCGCGGATTCTGATAGATATCAAAGCCGAGTTGGTCGCCCGGTATGTTGAGGCCGCACTCGTCCGCAATCCATATTACGACTTCGCCGAGGGTGCGCCGGAGAAAGCCTTCGTCTAACTGGCTCTCGTCCCGCAGCGTGAAGTCGAGATCCTCGGAGAACCGATACGTTTCAAAGTAGCACTTCTTCAGGCAGGTGCCGCCCTTGAAAACCCAAATATCAGTCAGTTCAGGATGCGCGTTGATTCCGGCGAGAACCCACCCAAGCACATAGTCTTTCTCAATGACGTTTGGCAGCAGTCCGAGCGTGGAGGCCGCTTCGAGAATATCGCGTTTGTCGATCATGAAACCCCCCTCTTCCAGCGCTCCGGAACCCAAAGACGCCATCCTGTCGCGAGCTTGTCGCAGGCAAGCGCGGGATCGAGGCGCGCGTAGCCTTTCGTCAGCCGCTTTTGGCAGGTATCAGCGAGAGCTGCGTCACGCAGAAGAGCCTCTGCCAGGAAACCAAGCCGCTTGAAGATGCCACCATTCCCATACCGCGCGGCGTAGTCGACGAGTAGCCCCGTGTCTTCCGGCGCCGTTTTGTGAAACCGGACAAGACAATCCGCGACATGGTCAATGCCGCCGCCAACCTCCGGCGTGGCCAGCATATCGACGAGGGTCCGTGCCGGGTCAGACAGAGTGATACGCGTAGTACCTCGCCAGACGGCTTTCAGCCCGAAAAGGCGCTTCTTTGCGGTATGATGCGGCAGGAAGATGACGCCTTGCGCATTCACCCGGCCCTCAGCAATCCTGCGGGTCGTGAACACGAGCGTTTCGTTGAAAAGTTGCTCGGTCAAATCCCAATGATGGGCTGCGGTCCAGCCGCCGATATAGC
>JAUYES010000819.1 GCA_030691225.1 Holophaga sp.
GGCGCGGGTAGGTGAAGTTATCGAAGTCGCCACCGAACATGGCGGCCTGCATTTCCGGCGCCATGACCAGGCGCACGTCCCGGTGAGCCTTGGAGGTGTAGAGCCAATATTCACCGCCCTGGTAAAGAGTGACGGCACGCACTTCCAGCCCCGTGCTGCGCTTCTCAAGATCGGTGCGCAGGGCCTCGAAGGCCAGCTGACGCGCCTCAGTGGCGGCCTTGGCATCCATGCCGGGTTTCACGGCGGCCTGCACCTTGTCGGAAACGTTCTCCATGGCCATAAGGGTGCGGATGACCAAGCCCGGGATCTTGATCTCTTCGGCGCGGGTCTTGGCCAGGAAGCCGAGCTTGATGTAGTCCTTGGCGCCGGGGCCCGAAACTGACTGCACCGCACCACGGCCCACATGATGATTGGTCACCACGAGACCATCCTTGCTGATGAACGAGCCACTGGCGCCGCCGAAGTTGAGGGAAGCGAGGCGCACATGTTCGAGCCACTTGGCGTCTGGGGCAAAGCCATACTTCGCCTGGATCTTGGCCAGGGGCAGATTATCGAAGGTCCACATGCCTTCGTCGGCATGGAGGCCGGTCAAGGAGAGCAGGGCAGTCAAAACGCTGGCGGCACGGGAAAAGGACATAGTGGCGGGCTCCAAAAGAGGCATCAGGTTACGATGCTTTATTCTTTCAGCATACCTCGCAGGTGGCCGCCAGGATGGTATGGATCCCTGCGTCCATCACTATATGATGTATCTCTGACTGCAGCCGTCCACCGAGGTGTCCATGTTCCGCTCCGCCTTCCTTGCATTACTCACTGCCCAGGCCACGCTCCTGGTGGCGCAAGCGCCGGGTGAACTGACGCTCGATTTGGTCGCTCATCCCACTAAGCGCCTTACCCCCCCACCGGCCAGCATCCAGGCATCCTGGCTACCCGACGGCACTTTACTGGAAACCACCCTGGAGGGCGGCAAGAGCACCTTCGTGCGCCGCGATCCCAAGAAACTGGCGACCCTGCCCTACGATGCGGTGGAAGCGGACAAGGCGAAAGCTCCCTTCCTGCCCCTGCTCAAGGCTGCGGGCCTAGACGAAAAGGCCTCCCAGGAAGCCTTGAAGCGTGCGGTTTTGCCGAAGAAACCCGGTACCCTGCTCCTCACGGTCGGCGAGGCCTTGATGATCCTGGATACCGCCGCCACGACCGCCAAGAAGCTGGGCGAAACCAAGACTCTCGACCAGGCACTGCTCAGCCCGGATGGACGCCAGGTGGCTTTTTTGAAGAATCACGATATCCACCTGCTGGACCTCGCCACGCTACAGACCAAGGCACTCACCACTGGCGGCAGCGACAAGCTCTATAACGGCCGCCTCGACTGGGTGACCCAGGAAGAAGTCTATGGCCGCGGCACCTGGCGCGCCTTCTGGTGGGCGCCGGATAGCACTCGCCTGGCCTTCCTGAGCCTCGATGTCTCCAAGACTCCCACTTTCCGCATGACCGATGACCGCTTCCACCCCCAGCGCAACGAGGACCTGAGCTACCCCAAGCCCGGCGAACCCAATCCTGTTACGCGTCTGGGCGTGGTGGATCTTCAGGGCGCCGTCAATTGGCTGCAGAATCCGCATCCAGAAGAAGAGACCCTGATCGTTAACGTTGCCTTCGACCCCAAGGGGCAAGTGCTGGCCACGTGGCAAAACCGGATTCAGAACTGGATGGAACTGCATCGCTACACCGGGGACCGCGCCACCTTGATGGTGCGGGAGCACAACCCCAAAGGCTGGGTGGAGCGCCCCAAGCCCCCACGCTTCTTGGCCGATGGCAGCTTCCTCCTGCAAAGCGAGCGCAGCGGTCATGAGCACATCTACCTGCACGACCCGGATGGCAAGGAGTTGCGCGCCATCACCAAGGGCAACTTTCAGGTGCGACGAGTGCTGGAGGTGGATGAAAAGAGCGGCCGCATCTTCCTGGAAGCCAACCGGGATAACGCCATCGGCCTCGATGCCTACCTGGCGGACCTCAAGGGCAAGGCGCCCTTGATGCGCCTAACGGAAGGCAACGGCACCCATCGCGTGCAGATCGACCCCACCTTCACCTACCTCGTGGATAGCTGGAACAGCGCGCAGAGCCAAGGCCAGACAGTCCTGAAGGATCTCAAGGGCAAGACCCTAAAGGTGATCGAGGATCGCTCCCAGCGCGTGGCCACCTTCACGCGGGGCACCGTCAAACTCGTGCAGGTGCCCACCCGCGATGGTTATGTGATGGATGGCCAGTTGGTATTACCCCCCAATTTCGATCCCGCCAAAAAATACCCCATCTTTCAAACCGGCTACGCCGGACCCTCCAGTCCCTCGGTACGAGACAGCTGGAACGGAAGCACCTGGGATCACTTTCTGGCCCAGAAGGGCTATATCGTTTGGAAGTGCGATCCCCGCTCCGCCTCGGACAAAGGCATGGTCTTCAGCCAGACTTGCTATCGCAATCTCGGCGCCCAGGAACTCAAAGACTACGAAGACGGCTTGGCCTGGCTCGAAAAGCAGGGTTACGCCGATATGAGCCGCGTCGCCATCGACGGCTGGAGCTACGGCGGCTTCATGGCGGCCTACTGCGCCACCAATTCTACTAAGTGGAAGGTCGCCATCGTGGGCGCACCGGTCACGGACTATCGGCTGTACGACAGTATCTACACCGAGCGCTTCATGGCCCTGCCCAAGGACAACCCCCAGGGCTACGAGGCCACCAATACGATCAAGAAGGCCAAGGACACCCAGTCCAAGATACTTATCCTGCACGGCATGATGGATGAGAACGTGCATCCTCAAAACAGCATGATGTTGATGAACGCACTCATGGATGCCGGCAAGGACTTCCAGTTCGTCGCCTTCCCCGGCGCCGGACATGGCCCCCGCGGCCCCTGGCAGGGCTACTACCGCTTTAAGCAGGTTTGGGACTTCCTCCAGAAGAACCTGTAGGCCGCAGCACCGTGCAACTGACATGAAAAACCAAACGAGGTTCCCTATGGCTAGGTTCCCCCTTGTCCTTTGCCTGCTCGCCTCCATGGCCTCGGCCCAGGCACCCAAGGGCAGCGATGCGGCGACCACCAAGGCTCTCAAGCTGCACCATGCCATCTTCACCATCGATACGCATTGCGATACGCCCATGGCCCTGGGACGGGGATACAAGATGGGTGAACGCCACGACACTGGGGCGACCGGCAGCGGGTGTCAGGATTTCCCTCGCATGAAGGAGGGTGGGCTGGACGCCAGTTGCTTCGCCATTTTCGCGGGACAGGGACCGCTCACCGAGGAGGGCCGCGCCAAGGCCAAGGAGCGGGCCCTTAGGACCTTTGATCATCTGGATCAGATGTTCAAGGAACTCGGGCCCCAATGCGAGCGGGCCTTGACGGTAGCAGACCTCCGGCGCATTCCAGGCACAGGCAAACGGGCCATCCTGGTGGCCATGGAGAATGGCTATCCCATCGGCACCGATGTGGCCAACGTGGATCTTTTCTATCAGCGGGGCGCCCGCATGATCGGCCTGGTGCACGGCTTGGATAACGATCTATGCGATAGTGCAACCGACGCCAAGGACCCTTTGGATCGTGGCCTCTCCGAAGTGGGAGCAAAGGCCGTGCGCCGCATGAACGAATTGGGCATTGTGGTGGATGTAAGCCATGCCTCGGTGAAGTCCTTTTTCGAAGTACTCAAGGTCAGCACGGCCCCCATCCTGGCCAGCCACAGTAGTTCCCAAGCCCTTTCTGACCATGCGCGA
>JAUYES010000007.1 GCA_030691225.1 Holophaga sp.
ACTTGAATCACACGGGCGCGCACAAGATCAACAACACGCTGGGACAAATCATCCTGGCCAAGCGCATGGGCAAGACCCGCGTGATCGCCGAAACCGGTGCAGGTCAGCACGGCGTGGCTACGGCAGCGGCGGCGGCGCGCCTTGGGTTGCGCTGCGAAGTGCACATGGGTGAAGAGGATATTCGTCGTCAACAACTCAACGTTCGTCGCATGGAGCTCATGGGCGCCAAGGTGATTCCAGCGAAGAGCGGCACCCGCACCCTGAAAGATGCCACCAACGAAGCCATTCGCGATTGGGTGGCCAACGTGGAAGACACCTTCTACCTAATCGGTAGCGTGGTGGGTCCGCATCCCTATCCGGCCATGGTGCGTGATTTCCAGGCCATCATTGGCCGGGAGTCGCGCGAACAATGTTTGAAGGTGGCAGGCTGTCTGCCTTCCATCGCGGTGGCCTGCGTAGGTGGTGGCAGTAATGCCATGGGGCTTTTCCACGCCTTCATCGGAGATCCGGACGTTCAATTGGTGGGCGTGGAAGCGGCGGGGAAGGGTGTGGACACGGCGTTTCACGCCGCCACGCTGACTCTTGGGAAACCTGGCGTGTTGCACGGCGCCATGAGTTACCTACTTCAGGATGGCGATGGCCAGATTCAGGAGGCTCACTCCATTTCCGCAGGGTTGGATTACCCGGGGGTTGGCCCCGAGCACGCTTTTCTCAAAGACTGTGGTCGGGTGCGCTATGAAAGTGCCACCGACGATGAAGCCTTGCGGGCCTTTGAACTGCTGAGCGAACTGGAAGGCATCATTCCCGCCTTTGAAAGCTCCCACGCCCTCGCTTGGGTTCTGCGCAATGCCGGGAAATTGCCCGCCGGCCCCGTGTTGCTGTGCCTTTCGGGGCGTGGCGATAAGGACCTTGACGAATACCTACTGCGAACCCAAAAGGAGAAGTCCCATGGACCTGTCGGCCTATATCTCTGAGCGCATCATCTCCGGGCGCAAGTTGCTGGCGCCCTACCTCTGCGCCGGTTTCCCCAACCCCAGTGCCACGCTTCCACTCATGGAAGCACTGGCCGATGCCGGTGCCGACCTCATCGAACTGGGCGTGCCCTTTTC
>JAUYES010000012.1 GCA_030691225.1 Holophaga sp.
GCAAAAGCCTGGCAACCGCTAGCCCAGCACCTGAATGCTGCCGCCTTGAAAATGCTCGAATTCGAGCGAAGTGCGCCACCGACCCAGGATCCCGGGATTCGAATTCTCCGGTTGCAGGCCAAGATCAATGTCTTGGAACGCTTCCGTTCGGCGCTTTGGTTCTGCCAAATGGTGTGGGCCCACATGGCCTCCAAGCCTTTGCCATCGCCCCTTCGAAAGCTCTGGTAGTTCAAAAATACAGGCCGCTTATCGCGGCCTGTATTTGGCGGAATCCGAAAAATAGATCAAGACACCTGCGATTTACCCGAGCTTGACGCCGAAGCGCCCTGCCAAGTCGAGATAGCGGCCACGAATGCCCGTGATGATTTCGCTGGGGAGCTTGGGAGCGGGCGGCTGCTTATCCCACCCATCCAAAGTCTCGAGGTAGTCCCGTAAAAATTGCTTGTCCAGGCTCGGGGGATTCTGGCCCGGCGCCCAAGTGTCGGCTAGCCAATAGCGGCTGGAGTCGGGAGTTAGAACTTCGTCGATGACCAGCAAGGTGCCATCGGGCAGCAATCCGAACTCGAATTTGGTATCGGCCAGGATGATGCCCCGCTGGGCCGCCAATTCCACTCCCCGCTGATAAAGCGCCAAGCTGATTTCGCGTAGCCGTGTGCCTAACTCCACACCGACGATCTCGCACATATGCTCGAAGCTCACGTTGATATCGTGGCCCTCGTCTTCCTTGGTGGCAGGGGTGAAGATTGGCTCAGGAAGACGATCGGCGAGTCGCAGACCAGGAGGCAGTTTGATTCCGCAAACGGTGCCATCGGCCTGGTATTCCTTCAAGCCGGACCCCGCAAGGTAGCCTCGAACAACACATTCCACGGGCAGAGGGTTGGTGCGTCTAACCAGAATAGATCGCCCAGCCAACTGCTCTGCGTAGGGCTGTAGGTCCTTTGGATAGGCCGCCACATCGGTGGCCACTAGGTGGTTGGGCACGATATCGGTGGTGGCGCCAAACCAGAAATTGGCAACCTGGGTGAGGATGCGCCCCTTGTCGGGAATGCCATCGGGCATCACACAATCGAAGGCTGAGATGCGATCGGTGGCCACGAGTAAGAGTTGATCGCCGAGATCGTAGACATCGCGCACCTTGCCACGGCGAAAGACGGGGAAGGGGAGTTCGGTCGTTTGCAGAGTGGCCATGGGCACCTCAGGGAAGTTCGGGGATATGGCGGGGAGTGGGGGCTAGCCAATGAAGGCCCACGGGCAGCAGCTGATAGCGGTTTTGAATCAGAACCCAACGGGAAAGCTCGGGCTCTCGAAGGCCATCCCCCGCAGGGTTGCAAGGCAGCCCGCGTTCCCGAAGAAATGCTTTGGCCTCTCCCGGGCTCACTCCCAACAGGGTTGGCAGTTCCTCTAAAGGGTATATGGTTTCTCCCACAATTGGCAGGAGCACGCGATAGTCGAAGGTCTCTCGGAGCACCGAAAGGGTGGCCTCGCGATCGAGTTCGAGAGCCGCGTCCAGGTGGGGACAGGGATCCCCGCCTCCATAGCTCTTGGCTTGAGCCGAGCCGAGATGAGCCAGGGGATGCGCGGGATTAATCTTCAAAACGGCGCTGAAGGCCTCCAGGGCCTCTTTGTGGCGTTCCAGATGAAGTAGTGCTTCTCCTTGGCGCAGGCGAGCATTGGCATCGTCGGGTTTGATCTTGACCCAGCGTTCTACCACGGCGAGCATTTCCTCGATCATGCCCATTTGGCGAAGCAGGCTGGTCATTCGCTCTAGGGCTTGGAGATGCTGGGGGGCCAATAGGAGCATCCGCTCATAGAGTTCCAGGGCGCGGATGGCATCCCCGTCTTGGTCGAACCGCTGGGCCCAATCCCATAAGATTTCGACTTGTCGGGCCACGGGATGATTCAGCGTTCCTCGGCGATCGTCGGTGGGGTGCAGAATCTGGGTGCGCACCCAAGCATAGCGCTGCGGTTGGCGGCCCGGCTCCGCCGCCAGTTCGTCCTCGATGGCCCGAATGATGATCTTCAGGCCTTTATCCCAGATGGGCGGCACCGGCATTTGGACATGGGTCTGCAACTCACGTCGCAGCGGCTGGAGTGGATCCGTGGCGCGTCCGAGGTGGAGCTTGAGCCGCAAGATTTGCGCCTCGCGGGTGTCTTCCGCGTAGGCACCGACCCGCAAGGCGAGTTCGCCTGTCTCGGGATCGAACCCATCCAGGAGAAGGTAGTGGAGATGCGAGCGCATCTATTGAGGTTAGAACAGGCTGAGGCAACACCGCCTTCAAAAACTATCCAGTTTTTTTCCATACCCTGTTGACGGGTAGACCCATGTCGCCGAACATGGAAAGGTTTCACTGCCAACAGGAGTCCCCGTGAAGAAAATGGCTCGCATCGCATTGATTTCTGCCACATTGATGACCGTTCCCGCCATGGCCTCCGAATTTGGCATCATGGTTAATAAGCAGTTCGGCAAGGCCCAGACGGTTGCGGGCAGTACCCTTCCGGCTGGTAAGGTCGATTCTGTGGCTCCCACCGGGTTTGGAATTCGGGGAGCTTACACACTTCTGAACCTTAAGGTCGCAGAAATTGGCCTGACGGCTTCCTACCATGCCAAAGCTGAAGGCGACTACGTCATTGGTAATCAAAAACACGGAAAATTGGCCAATGAATATATGGCTATTGGTGCCCAGCTTGATTGGAAATTTCTCGTCAATCTCCATGTTGGGTTAGACCTTCGCCGTGAAAAGTTCACCACCTCCGAATTTTTGGCTGCAGTGAATAACGGCAGCACTACCGCAACGCGACCCTGGGTGCGAGCAGGTATCGGCTTCTCGATCCCCACGCCCGTGGTTAGCCCTTTCGTTCGTTTGGAAGTAGCCATGGCCGCCGCCAAGGAAGACAAGACCGATAGTCAGGATAATGTTCGCAAAGCCCTGGCCCCCGAGTACCAGGTGGGTTTGTACGGCGGCATTCGCTTCTAATCTCAATCAAGGTTCCCCTTCCACAAAGGGCGCCTTCGGGCGCCCTTTGTGGTTAAAATTGCAACACATTCAGAGGCGACATGATTCTGCGGGTTCTGGGGTGTTCGGGTGGCGAGGCTGAGGGTGATCGCCTTACGGGGTTGCTTGTCAACGGCACGGTGGCTATCGACGCAGGTTGTCTGACCATGGCCTTGAAAATCCCTGAGCAGGTGGCGATCCGCCACATTTTTCTCAGCCATTCGCATCTGGACCATATCTGCACGCTACCGTTCTACACGAAAAATATCTTCGGCCATATTGATGTTCCCGTAGAAATCCACGCCCTGCCTGAGACCCTGGATGCCCTTCGTCGACATCTCTTCAATGACGAGCTATGGCCCGATTTTTCGGTTATTCCAAGTCCGGATGCTCCCATCATTCGCTACTCCGAAATTGAACCCGGTCGGGTCTATGAAGTGGAAGGCCTTCGCATCACCGCTATTCCCGTCAATCACCTGGTGCCCACTGTTGGTTACCTCGTGGAAGATGATCACTCGGCCTTTGTTTTTACTTCGGACACGGCGGAAACCGACGCCATCTACGAAGCCGCGAACCGCGCCAAGCATCTCGATTTGTTCATCACCGAAGCCAGTTTTCCCAATGAACAGGCCTGGCTGGCCGAGGCTTCCAAGCATCTAACTCCCGCCAAACTCGCGAAGGAAATGAAAAAGCTGAAGCGGGATGTGCCTGTCGCGGTCTACCATCTCACTCCCGGCGACAAACCGCGAATGTTGCCGGAATTGGAAGCCCTTCAGCACCCACGACTGAGCCTGCTTGAACAGGATTCGGTTTTCAGGTTTTAGGATGACCTGCACATTTTGGTTGACTGTCGCTGAGGGCGCTCGGCTCGCCGACAAAGGCGAGATCGAATCGGCGCTTCGGTCAGAGTGCGCGTTCTGGCTTGATTTGGAGATCGCCGATCTTCCGGGATTGGAGTCCCTTCAGCATTTGTTGCCGGGGCATCACCTGAATTGGGAGGATGCCAGTGAGCCGAATCAAAGACCCAAGCTTGAGGACCACGGGGACAGCCTCTTCGTGGTCATGCGGGGCCTAGATACCGCCCAGCGTCGCTTGGCCGAGCAACTGCACACGGTCCAGGTGGCTTGTTTCCTCACCAAGCGTGGCCTTATTACGGTGCGCAGCGGCCCCATGGCAAGTGTGGATTTGGTGCATGAACGGATGGCGAAAGGCGCGACTCTCCTGCAAACCGGTCCGGATGCCGTGCTTCACGCCGTCTTGGATGATCTAGTGGATCGTTACGGGCCCCATGTCGAGGAATGGGAGATGGAAATGGACCGTCTGCTGCGGGAGGCTCTGGATCGCCCTCGGCAGACGGTGATGGGTCATATCCTGGCCATTCGTAAACAAATGCTGTTGTTGCGTCGCTTGGCATTTGGGCAACGAGAAATTCTTGGAATGCTCGCCAAACATCACGATGGCCTTATTCAGGTTCAAACGCTGCCCTATTTTCAGGACGTTTACGACCATCTAGCGGGGCTTGTGGAAGCCTCCGAAACCCTTCGTGACGGTGTGGGGATCGCCGTGGATGTTTACCTGAATAGCGTGAACAATCGCCTGAACGAAGTCATGAAGGTGCTCACCGTTATTAGTTCGATCATCTTGCCGCTTTCCTTGATCACCGGGATCTACGGGATGAATTTCGAAAAGATGCCTGGCCTCCACCATCCATTAGGCTTTTTTGGCGTGATGGGATTCATGCTCCTGCTGACCATAGGGATGATCATCTATTTCAAACGTTCGCGATGGCTGTAAAGCATTCAGGCTTCACGAGGAAGGCCTGAAGATTAACCAGCGCGATAAGCCTAGAGGGTTTGTCGCAAGGCCTGGAAGCGAATGATGGTTGCGTCGAGGTTTGCCTGGGCGGTTGCTATCTCCAGGGGGTCCTGAGCCTCCTTAAGGCGTTTCTGAGCGTCCTGTTGGGCGATTTCCAAAGCCGCAGCGTCGAGCATCTCCGGTGTTTCGCTTTCCCGGGCGAGAATCGTTACGCGATCGGGCCCCACTTCAGCAAAACCGCCAAAAACCGTCATCAATAACTTCTGGCCATTTTGAATGTAGGTGATCAGGCCATCGCCCACGGGTGTCATGACGGGTGTATGGCCCGGCAGAATGCCGTAGTACCCGCGATGGGCCGTGGGGAAGGATAATTCGGACACTTCAGCGGAAAAGACTTTCCGCTGAGGCGTCACGACTTCGAGGAGAAGATGGCCGTCCATGGCTTAAACCGAGGCGCCGAGCTTCTTGGCCTTTTCCACGGCAGCTTCAATGGTGCCGACCATGTAGAAGGCCTGCTCCGGGAGGTGATCCCACTTGCCGTCACAGATCTCGATGAATCCGCGAATCGTGTCTTCCAGTTTGACGTAGACGCCAGGCATGCCAGAGAAGGCTTCGGCCACATGCACGGGCTGGGACAAGAAACGCTGCACCTTGCGGGCGCGCATGACGGTGTTCTTATCGTCATCCGAGAGTTCGTCCATGCCGAGAATGGCGATGATGTCCTGCA
>JAUYES010000019.1 GCA_030691225.1 Holophaga sp.
GTGAAGCCCACCCTGGGCGCCATTGGGAATATGGATCGGTCCCACATGACCAGCGACCACGTATTGCATGGCTCCATTCGAAGGGTCAATGCGAGCCAAAAAAGCCGTGGCGAATTGCTCTGAAAGCGTATTGCGAGCCAGATCCCGGTTCATGCCAATCGCCCAGGAGAGCGGATTCCCACCCGGTCGAACATGGCTTTCAAAAGAGGTTTTCACCATGGCGGAGATCAGTGCGGCCGTCACGCCATGACCGCTTACATCGGCGATGAGCAAGGCTAGGCTGCCGTCGACGAGAGGAACGATGGAATAAATGTCTCCACCAATGCCCTCCGCTGGCAGGTAACGGTGGGTATAGCGAAATCCTGGCGCCGCTCCTGGCAGGCTGGGAAGCAGGCCCATTTGAAGGCGCGCTGCAATACCAAGCTCGGTATTCATCCTCTCTTGAAACCCTGTGAGTTCAAGGTTCTGCCGTTTGATTTCCTTCTGCATTCCGATGATGCGGAAGGCGCTTTCAACCTTGGCCATCACCTCTTGTGCATGGAACGGCTTGGCGATCATGTCATCGGCGCCAAGGTTGAGGCCACCGATCTTGGTGGCGCTGCCATCCATGGCGGAGACCAGCACGAAATAGATGTCGCGTGTTTCAGCGCCACCCTTGATGATCCGACAGAATTCATCTCCCGCCATACCGGGCATGCGAAGGTCTGAAAGGATCAGATCAGGCTGAACCTTCCCCATGACTTCCAGTGCCTCAATGCCATTCTCAGCGGTAAGAACCTGATACCCGGCACGCTTGAGATAGAACCCCAGTATGTCCCGAATCTGGGCCTCGTCGTCTACGACCAGGACAATACCCTTGCTCATGTTTTAGTGTGCTCTGGATTCAGGTTGAATTGCGGCGATCAGGCCCCGCGAAGGGCATCCTGCTCGGTCGCGAAGATGGAGAAGTAGTTCGTCAGATTGGTCTGGTCGAACGTCTTCTTCACCTGGGCGGGCAGACCACAAAGGTGGAGTTTGCCGTTGTTCTTGTCCACGCTGTTGCGCGCAGCCACCAGCAGGCCAAGCCCCGAGGAATCGATGAAGGTGACTCCTTCCAGATTGATCACCATCAGTTTGGGCTGATGAGTGGTCACGGTGTCTCGGATCACGTCCCGCAACTGGGCCGTAACCTCGAAATTTACTTTGCCCTGGATGGTCACAACGGAAGCATTACCTTCCTGATGCGTCTGGATGTTCAACATGCAGCCTCCTGCGGTGCGATTCCCTGCAAAACGCGCTTCCTGACCGCTTCCCGCTGCCGAAATTTATATTCCACATGCGAGGAGGGACCTGAAACGGTGCTTTCAAACCCGGATCTTTCCATGACTTGGACTTCGTGTGCAAAGAAGAAAGTAAACTCCTCCTGCTCCTGGATCAACTCCGGAATGTGCAAGAGGTCGCCAATTTCGGGTCGCCCCATTCGCCCGAGCCGGCTTTGAACCTTCTGAAGGGCCGCCTCAGCTGGATTTGGGAGTCGAATTAAGGTCCGAGCAGTAAATTGCACCGCCGAATAACTGCTGCTCGAAAAAGGGTTAACTTCCGCTCTCCCGGCAGAAAGTGTCAGGCTCTCGGAAATTCGTGCCCGTTCTTGAGGGGTAAGATCCCCCAGACAAAACCCTTCCGGAAGGGTCGCCATCCAAATTTCCAATTCCTTCAAGTCCACCATCAAGTTTCGTGTTCGGGTGGACTTCACATGAGTGGACATCAGGATGTGATGATCCACCAGAAAGCGGATGACCAGCAGCACGCCTAGCAGGTCTTCTGCCACGAAACGCAGGCCAACCTGGTCATAGATGGTTTCCGCTACGTTGTCCGGCTTGTGGAGCAGCTTAAGCAGCATGGATACGCGATCCTTGCTCTCCTTGCGCTTAATGGCAAGCAATGGGACTTCGTAACGGCCTTTGAGAACCCAACCCCCCTTGGAGGGTATTAAAAAGCGTTCGTAGCGATCGAAGATCTGTTGTTGAATTTCAGGCAAGAATCGCAAGTAAACGTTGTTGTCCACGTGGAAGAGAGTGTGCATGACGCGCAACAGCGCGCAGCTCCAGCGGGCACGGTCATCCTGTGGTCGAACTGAGGCCCACACCAGAAGATCGACCGGATCCTGGAGTTCAAAGAATTCGGGAGGGATATCCATCCCGCTGCCTTCCAGAATCACCTCTTCCAGGAAGGCCAAGGCATCCTCGAATACCTCGACCAAATGGTCCCGGTGATGCGGAATATCCACGTCATAGCCGTAGCCAAGAGCGAAGTCCTTGGCTAGCTCACGAGTGGACAACGACATCCCGACCTGATCGATGGACGAGGCTCCACCGAGGATCACCTGGGTGATATCAGTGGGGAGCGGAAACAAAGGGTGTTTTAGCATGAGCCTTAGAGTCTATCGGTGCGAAGTGCATGGAACAAAAAACGGGGCACCAAAATTGGGTGCCCCGTTTCCAAAGGATTCGAAACCCTACTTCACGGCGAAGGCGGCGACCAACACGTAGATCACCAGAGCCTCGATGAGAGCCAAACCGATGATCATGGTGGTGCGGATGTTGCCAGCGGCCTGGGGATTGCGAGCGATGCCTTCGCAAGCAGCAACCACAGCCTTACCCTGGGCCAGACCGCAGCCGGCGGCGGCGATGGCGAGGGAGAGATGGGCCAGGAACTGGCCTTCGAAGAGGCTCTTCACGGGAGCAGCAGGAGCGGCCTGCGCAAACATGAAGGTGGCCAGAGTGAAGAGGAAGGCGGTGGTGAGGAACTTCTTCATGGAAAACCTCGAAAAGGGGGCCCGGGGTTCGGAATCCCGGTGCCACGGTGAAAGCAAATTAATGATCGTGCGATACGGCGCCGGAAACATAAATGGTGGCCAACATGATGAACACAAAGGCCTGGATCATGCCGAAGAAGAGCCCCATGACCATCAGGGGAACCGGCACCAGAAGTGGGACTAACCCGAAGAAGATTA
>JAUYES010000025.1 GCA_030691225.1 Holophaga sp.
GAGGAGATTGTTAAGACCAGGACCCAGGAACTTGAAAACAGCCTCGCCGAAGTGCAAACCCTCCAAGGCATCATCCCCATCTGCAGCTACTGCAAGCAGATTCGCGATGAAGAAGGAGGGTGGTGGCAAATGGAGCACTACATCAGCGACCACTCGGACGCCGCTTTCAGTCACGGCATCTGCCCAGCGTGCCGAGAGCGGGAATTTCCCGGTTCCAAGGGCGGTTCAAAGACGGTGTAGAAAGATTTTCGTGGTTCCCTACGCCGAACCGGATAACCCACAGCCCGTCAGCAATCCGGTTATGCGCCAGGATATGGTTGAGTCAAGCCGAAGCGCGCGATTGCAGTGGGTGCCCCTCCGGTTGGCCTGCCTGGACAAGACGATTGCCGCCATGGCGGAGGCCGGTGTGGTGGCAATTCTCATGGAGATGGCGAAACAAGTCGGCCGCAAAATTTTCTTAATCCTCAGATTGACTAAGGGTGGTTTTTGATGCTCCGCTA
The DNA here is from genome assembly GCA_030691225.1 of Holophaga sp. Taxonomy (GTDB): domain Bacteria; phylum Acidobacteriota; class Holophagae; order Holophagales; family Holophagaceae; genus JAYREN01. The sequence continues at coordinate 501 of JAUYES010000025.1, forward strand.
AAATCACCGAGTTTGCCTGCTATCCACCCGAGCGGGAGCACTCAGGTCTCTGGAGAAAATCTATCCCATGGGAAGTTCTGGATTTCAACCAGTGGGCCAGACACGGCGCTACGACCTGGATCACCTGCGGGTGTTGGCCTTCGTCGTACTCGTGGTCTCCCACGCCGCCAATCTCTTCGTGGGCTGGGGCAGCTGGCCGGTGCGCAGCGGCCACGTCTCCTGGGGCCTGGAACGGGTGATGCTGTTCATCTGCCTGTGGCGCCTGCCGTTGGTGTTTCTCATCGCGGGAGCCGGAGCGGCCTACAGCCTGGGCAAGCGCGGGTCTGGGGGTTTCCTGTGGGAACGCATGGCGCGCCTAGTGCCGCCACTCATGGCGGGCATCTTCCTGATCGCGCCCCTGCAGACCTGGATGGAGGGCAGACTCCAGAACCAAATATCCGGCAGTTTCCTTGCCTTTCTGCCCGAAGTCTGGCGGAGCGGCCCGGTACCCGAGGGCATGCTCGGCTGGCAGCACCTCTGGTTTGTCGCATACCTGCTGGTTATTTCAATCGGTCTCGCCATGCTCCACGCCGCATCCTCTGAAAAGATCCCGCCGGGGCTTGCCGGAATCGCATCCCGTTTGCTCCAGACTCAATCCGGACTGCTCCTGCTCGGTCTGATTCCAGCCTTCCTCACCGCATGGCTCGGTGCCAGCCATCCCCCCACCTACACCCTCACAAGTGACTGGTGGAATCTTTCGCAATCCGTGTTCTTCTTTCTGGCGGGGTGGATGCTTGTGCGACTCAAGGGAGGCCTGGAACGGGTCGAGGCCCTTCGCCACCGGGCCTTCATGCTGGGGCTGCTCTCCATAGGTCTCCTGTACACCCAGGACTGGCTGGGCATCCGCACCCTCTGGTGGTGGGATGCAGGCTGGCACTTCTTCGCCAAGGGCATGGCGAACTGGGCCTGGGTGCTGGCCATCGTGGGCTACGGCGCCCGCTACCTGAACCACCCAAACCGACTGCTCAAGGCTGCCAATGCTGCGGTTTTCCCCTTCTTCCTTTGGCATCTCGCAGTGCTCTGGGGCGTGGGCATCTTCCTCGCCTGGGTCCAGTG
>JAUYES010000090.1 GCA_030691225.1 Holophaga sp.
GGACCTCCGGGAAGGGGCGGCGGGTATCCAGAATGCAGGCGCCACCCTTCATCCCGATCCATAACCACCCACGGCTATCCAGCAGAACGGCATCAATGGTCGTCTCGTCGGAAAGCAGGCCTCGGTTCTTGGTGAGCTGCACCACACGACCATCCGAAACGATTGCAATACCCTTGGCATGGCCAACCGCAAGCTGGCCTGCGGGAAGGCGACGGATCCAACTGGTGGTGCCCAGAATGCCGGCCTCGATGGCACCAAAGTGTTTCCATTTCCACTCGTTGGGTTTGCCTGTGAATTCGTGCAGGCCTTGGCTGGAGGAAATCCATAACTTCCCGGAGGTTTCCTCATGCATCGTTGTCACGGCGGCTACATGAACTGGAGTATTGGCAAAGGCCCGATCAAAGGGACGCTTATTGCCAATCTGAAAATTGTAGAGACCAACATCCGTGGCCACCAATAGTCCCGGGCCTGTGGGCCCATCCTGAGGTAGCACCTTGACCACATTCGGTTTGCCCGTCTCCTGGGGCAGAGCATGAAACGCGATGAATTTACCCTCTGCCGTCAGTTCGGCAAGTCCCTCCCGAGTGCAGACCCAAAGACGGTTTGCATGAAGCAACAAAGAGGAGATCTCAGCATTCTTTAATTGCTTGGGACCCGCCAGAATTTGGCCATCCTTCCAATGCCAAAGCCCCCGGGTGGTTCCCACCCAGACTCCCCCTTGGGGGTGCGCGAGCAAGGCCCAGACTTCGACCATGGCTAAGCCCGGGAAGCTCTTCCAACGGTTTGTGATCCCGAGCCCCTCTTCCCAGATCTGGAGCCCCCGGGAGCCTCCCAACATGATCTTCCCAGGAGAAAGTTCAAAAAAAGCAAGAACCGAACCCAACCCCAGACCGATCCCGGTTTGGGGATCCGTATCCAGCACCCTGAGGCCAGGAATGGTCTGGGCCAGAGCGTCGCTCCCGTTCGAACCGATCCAGAGCACACCGCGACGGTCCCTTATCGCCGTCATGACACCATCCAGTGGCATCCCATCTTTAGCGGTTAGGGTTCGAGAATGCCCTTGGGCATCAATGATCAGAAGCCCATCTAGCCCCATGGCCAGCAGCATTTCACCTTCCGGCGAAAAGGAGAGGGCAGGGAGGCTTGCGTGCGCCGGCAGTGGCGGCAAGTGGTAGGTCTGCCACCCCCCGTGCCCATCCTGATGGAGCAGGGCCTGGGGAAAAAGAGCCCAGAGGGTGCCACCGGGACCGCGCACAAGAGAAATCACAGGCTTGTTTGCAAGGACAGATGGGATCGTTGCTTTCTCTACCTTCTTATTCCCATCCCACCTGAATAGCTGTCCTTTACGGGAGCCCATCCAGATTCCGCCTTCGGCATCCTCCACCAAAGCGTAGATGGGAAGGTACTTCCAGGGGTCGGGGAGCTCGACCCGCT
>JAUYES010000042.1 GCA_030691225.1 Holophaga sp.
ATGTTAGCGGTCTCACGCACGGTTTCGCCGTGGGCCACCTGACTCTTTTGCTCGTCGAGTTCTGAAAGCTGCAGCCCCAAGGCACTGGCTGCCGAAGCGAAGCTGAAGCGCGTGCGAGTAGAGTTATCGCGGAAAATCGAAATCGCCAGGCCCGAAAGAAAGGAGCGGTACGTGAGCCCGGCCTTATGCATGTTCTTGAACGTCTCGGCCAGGGCCAAAATGGCCCTGATTTCTTCTTCGGGATGCTCCCACGTGAGTAGAAAGTCCTTCTGGAAAAGATCCGTTTTCAGAGCCTGAAAGGCCGCTAGATTCTGTCGAATTACGGGGGTGGGCATGGTTGTCTCCATGAAGGTTTCGAAATATAAGGTCAGGGTTCGCCCTGGAGAAGCTGTCCACTGGGACGTTCCGGGCTACACAGGTTGTCGTGAGCCACCACGACCTCGCCCCGACGCAGAACATGCCGGAAGGCCAAAGGACTGGTGAACCCCGAATAGGGATCGTAAACAGCGGAAAGACTGGCTTGGATTGGACGCTGAACACCCGAGGCATCCAGCACCACCACATCCGCATCCAGCCCCGATTCCAGAGCACCCTTGCGGTGGCTGAAGCCCATCACGCGAGCAGGCTCCCTCGAAAGGTGCCGAGCCATTGCCAAGGCCGCGACATCGAGATCACCTTCCCAAATCTTCCAGGCGAGGTGAGGCAAGGCACCTAGGCCCGGCAGGCCACTGGCGACGGTGCGGATATCGCAATGATCCCAGTTTTCTTTGTCCTCCGCGCGGAAGGCGCAGTGATCCGTAGCCAAGACCTCGAAGGCACCCGTTTGAGCCAAGGCGCGCAGGCCGGAAGGATCCTGGCGCAACGGCGGGCAGCAAAGCCAGCGATGCCCATCGGGCTGCGCCAAATGATCGGCGCTGAGCCAGAGGTACTGGGGGCAGGTCTCGCAGGACAGATCCGCGATCGCTCGACCCTTGGCTACTGCGGCAGCGCCTGCGGTGCTCGATACGTGAACCACATGAATCGATGCGCCCGTTTCAGCAGCTAGGGCGGCCAAGGTGCTGATGGCGGCGACTTCGGCTTCGATACTCCGCATTCGCCCGTGCGAACTGGCCGAGGCTAAATCCAGGGACGAGAGATCGACAGCCGACAGAAGGGCATCATCCTCTCCATGTACCAGGAAACGGAAACCAAGAGGCGCTAAACGACGGAACAGCGTGGCCATGCGCGCATAGTCACTGAAGATACCCGCCTCGCGATAGGTGCTGTAGAGCTTGATGGTGTGATAGCCCGCTCGAGGCAAAGTTTCCAAAAATGCGAAATCGGCTTCCGAAAAGGTGGTCGGCGTAAGGTGCCAGGCTAGGTCCGCATGAAGGCGTCCTAATGCTTTGGCACGAGCTCTCTGCATGGCTGCACGCAGTGTTTCTTCCGGGCCCTGGGTAACGAAACTTCCAATCGTTGTAATGCCATTGAGCACGGCCACTCGGCTGCCCCGCTCGTAATCGTCCGCCAATTCAAAGTTTCCGATGCGGTCATCCAGATGCGTATGGATATCGATGAAACCCGGGAGCACGTAGGCTCCGGTGGCATCCAGCACACGATCAGGCGTGGCCTCCAAAGCAGGTCCCATCGCGGCGATACGCCCATCCTCCAGGAGCAATTCCCAGGATTCCAGGCGATCGTCAACGGCCAGGCGGCCGCCGCGAAGGAGGGTTTTCACTGGTCGAAGGCCTCCAATGTGGGTGGGATGGCGCGAGGAATGGAGACCCGGGACAGCGGTGCCTCTATGTCTTTTAGGCCATGGCCGGTGGCCATGACAACCACCTTGGAAGTAGCCGAGAGTCGATTCGCTCCTGCTTGAAGTTTCATTAAGCCTGCGAAAGCGGCGGCGCCTGCGGGTTCAGAAAAGACTCCGCTGCCAGCCGCCAGGCGGGCCTGAGCTTCGAGAATTTCATCATCGGTGACGGTGAGAGTGAGGCCATCGCTTTCAAGAATCGCCCGGCGAGCGCCGTGAGCATTGCTGGGGCAGGACACCGAAATGGAATCGGCGCGAGTGCTGGGGTTCAGGGCATCCGAATAGATCCCGGTTTGAACGTAGCGATGGATGGCATCGGAGCGCTCGGCCTGAACACCGATGAGCCGGGGTAAGCGTTCGATGATGCCCGCGCGTTGAAGATCCACGAAGGCCTTGTGCAGCCCACCCAGGATCACGCCGTCGCCCACGGAGACCACCACCACATCGGGCGCTTGACCACCCAATTGCGCCCACAACTCCAGACCTGCAGTCTTCTTGCCTTCGATGGTCAGGGGGTGGTACGCGGTGTTGCGATTCAAACCGCCGCGAGCTTCTGTATATTCCATGGAGAGACGGAAGGCATCGTCGTAGGTACCCTGCACCGGTACCACGCGCGCGCCGTAAAGCACCATCTGTACGAGCTTGGCCTTGGGGGCTGTTTCCGGCACGAAGATGAGGGCTTCCACAGCCGCCGAGGCCGCAACCGCCGCCAATGCCGAGGCGGCATTCCCGGTGGAGGCCGTGACGATCTGCGTTTCACCAAGGCGCAAAGCCTCGGCCACCACCAGGAACGAAGCACGGTCCTTCAGGCTGCCAGATGGATTGGCGCCTTCGTTCTTGATCCACAGGGCGGGAAGGCCGAGTCCTGTTCCCAGGCGCTTTGCAGGTACAAGAGGTGTGTTCCCCACTGGCAAGGGCGGATGAAATTCCGGCTCCACCGCGCACAGCAAGTTCCAATCCGGCGAAACAGCATTGAAGGACCGGCGCACTACCTCGGCATCGAAGACCACTTCCAACACACCCGTCAGCGGCATTCCCGGGTGATAGGAAGCTCCACAGACCGGGCACAGGTAGCGCACTGCATTCCGCTCAAAGGTGCGGTCACAGTCTGTGCAGCGGTAGTGGAAGGGGGTCATGAATTCACCGGTCGAAAAAAAGAAATCCACGGATGAACACGGATGGACACGGATAGAAAAGGGAAACCGGCGTGTTCATTCGTGACTGCAACTAAGCCTTGCCGTTCAGGCGCGCCACGAAGGCGGCATAGAAGGCGGCGGCTTGGCTCAGGTGTTCGATGGGGCAATGTTCGTTGGGGAAGTGGGCCAGCACTTCGTTGCCGGGGCCTAGGCCGATGCAGGGAATGCCTTCCAATCCGGCGATAGCGATGCCGTTGGTGCTGAAGGTCCACTTATCCACCAGAGGCTGTTTGCCGAGCACTTGCTCGTAGGCCGCTGTGGCATCGGCCAGCCAGGGGCTGTCTTCGGCCAGCACCCAGGTGGGGTAGTACTTTTCCATGGGATAGACCAAGCCGGTATAGGCAGGCTCGGCGTATTCGAGGATGGTCACTTCGGCTTCGGGATAACCGGCGCGGGCAGCCGCATCCTTCAGTTCGGCCACGGCGCTTTCCTTGGTCTCGCCCCAGGTCAGGCGGCGATCCACACTCAACGTCGCGCTATCGGGCACCGCACATTGGCTCGGCCCCGTGAAGAAGACCTGACTCACGCAGATACTGCCCTTGCCGAGGAAGGCGTCGGTGGCCAAGCGCTCGTGCAGCTTCTCGATTTCGAGGGCCACGCGGCTGATCTTGTAGATAGCGTTATCGCCGCGCTCGGGCGCGCTGCCATGGCAGGAGAGGCCCTTGACCTTCACCTGCATTTCCATGCGACCCCGGTGGCCGCGATAGATATTCATGTTGGTGGGTTCGGTGATAACCACCAGTTCGGGCCTGATTTTTTCTTCGTGAATGATGTATTTCCAGCAGAGGCCGTCGCAGTCTTCTTCCATCACCGTGCCGGTGAACAGGATCGTGAACTGATCGTTGAGGCCAAATTCCTTGATGATCTTTCCGGCCGCCACCATGGAGGCCATGCCGCCTTCCTGATCCACCGTACCGCGACCCCACACCTGACCATCTTCGATCTTGGGCGTGAAAGGATCGAAGTCCCACAGGCTCATGTCGCCGGGATAGACCGTATCGATGTGCGCATCGAAGGCAATCACGCGAGGACCATTCCCGATGCGGCCAATGACATTACCCAAGCCGTCGATGCGAACTTCGTCGAAGCCAGCCTGTTCCATCTCTGCCTTGATCACTTGGCAGACTTCCTTTTCTTTCCCACTGAAGGCCGGCACTCGCACCATGTCCATCAGGAAACGGGCGGTGTCGGATTCCAGGGCCTTAGCTCGGTCTTGGATTCTCTGAAAAAGGTCGCTCATGGGATCCATCCTCTCGTGCCAGTGCGCAAAAAAGCCTAAAGGACCAAGCGCGCACCCAAGCAAGCATACAAAATTTTTTCTGCTACGGTAAATTTTATTATCGCGTCAAGTCCAACCACAGCAAATGCTCGGACTTGGGCTGGTGCCAAGGAGCCGCCACGGCGGGTTTCCCAAGAACGTACGTGGCCTGAATGGCCCGATCATCACCCAACATCTGGAAAAGAAAGAGCCGCTCGGCCAAGGTGCGCGCCGAGTTCATGCGGGTGGCCAAGATGGGCGTGGCCAAAGGATCCAGCACGACAAAATCGGCCTCCATCCCAACCTGAAAACTGCCGATGCAGTCCTCCAACGCCAAGGCCCGCGCGCCCCCAAGGGTCGCCAGATAGAAGGCCTGCAGAGGTGAAAGGCGCTGATGCCCCATCTGGGCCACCTTGTATGCCTCGTTCAGTGTTTGCAGCATGCCAAAGCTTGTGCCAGCCCCCACATCGGTGCCCAGACCCAGCTTCACGGGATGGCTGGCGCCGGTGGCCTGAGCAAAGGGAAAGAGCCCGCTGCCTAGAAAGAGGTTCGAGGTCGGGCACGAGGCAATGCTCGCGCCACGCGTGGAAAGGAGTCGAAAATCGGCCTCCTCCAACTGAATGGCATGGGCAAAGACCGAACGCGGGCCCACAAGGCCGAAATGGTTATACACATCTAGATAGCCGCACTGAGTCTTGCCCGAGGGTGGGGGCAAATGCGCGAATAAGGATTCCGCCCAGGCCACCTCGTCGCGGTTTTCCGCGAGATGGGTATGCAAGTAGACCCCGGCATGTTCATCCAACAAGCGCCGCGCGGCTCGGAGTTGCGCATCGGAAGATGTCGGCGCGAAACGCGGCGTCACGGCGTAGCGCGCACGACCTCGGTTATGCCAGCGTTCGATGAGCGCGGTGGATTCCGAATAGGCACGTTCCGGCGTATCCAGCAAACCGGCCGGGGCGTTGCGATCCATGAGCACCTTGCCCGCGATCATGCGCAGCTGTCGCGCCTCCGACGCCTCAAAAAACGCATCCACCGATTCAGGATGAACCGTGCCAAAGACCATGGCCGTGGTGGTGCCGTTGCGAAGCAGTTCATCCAAACAGTGATCCGCCACCCGCCTGGCATGAATGGGATCACTGAACCGGGCTTCTTCGGGGAAGGTATAGGTCTCCAGCCACGTCAAGAGCTGTTCACCGTACGACGCGATCATTTCCGTCTGCGGGTAATGGATGTGGGTATCCACGAAGCCTGGCATCAACAGGCAACCGCGATGATCCTGCACCGGTGCTGCCCCGGCGGCATGCTTAAGTTCCTCGAAGGGGCCCGCCGCGACCACCTTGCCTTCGGCCACCAACAGCAGGCCATCGGGGATGAAGGTGCACGCATCCTCCTCCCGCGATGTTCGAAAGGGATCATCGTGGAAGTAAAGAAGGGCGCCTCGGAAGCCTTGGAGCATCTTCCTAGTTTCCCGTTGCCGACAAAGTGCGCAAGGCCTGGCCCAAAAGATTGCGGGTCACCGTGCTGCGGTAATGGGCTGTGGAGCGGATGTCATCGATGGGGCTCATATCCGCCAGCAGGGCTTCCAGCGCGGCTACCATCGGAAGATCGGCCAGTGGTTGACCTTGAAGAACGCCTTCCGCATGCCGTGCGCGTACCGGCGCAGGTGCCACAGCGCCTAGGCCAATGCGGAGGTTGGCAATGCATCCATCCGCCACCTGAGCCACAAGCGCGAGGCTCAGTTTGGCAATGGCCTGGGCCTGACGCGTACCAACCTTGCGAAAATAATGAACGCTGGTGTCCGAATATTTTGGCACGCGGATGCGCGCCACCAGTTCATCCGCAGCAAGATCCATCACTTTGTAACCCTGGTGGAAGGATTCGTAGGGAACCACGCGTGTGCCTCGGGGGGACACCAGTTCAAGCTCGGCGCCGTACGCCAGCAGGCAAGGCGGCGTATCAGCGGCGGGACTGGCATTGGCGATGTTGCCGCCCAACGTGCCTCGATTCTGAATGGCCAGGGCACCAGTGGCCTTGGCGCTCTTTACGAGATTAGGGAAATGGCGATGAATGGCCGGATGGGCCAGCAATTCCGTGAAGGTGCAAAGGGCGCCCAAATCCAAATATTCCGGGGTCTCACGAATGCCTTGCAGCTCGGGCAGGCGGGCAATATCCAAGAAGCGAGTCTCACGCAATTTGCCAGCGTTATAGACCACCATCAAATCCGTGCCGCCCGCAAAGGGACGACCCGTGTGGGCGGCAAGCATTTGCAGAGCCTCGCTCAGCGAAGCCGGACGCTGGAGTTCCATGGCGGGAAGAAAGCCCCTCATGCCTCGCTCCTTGCGGCAGCCTGCACGGCTTCCACGATCTTGGTATACCCCGTGCAGCGGCAGAGGTTTCCACTAAGGGCATCCTTCACCTGCCCATGATTGGGGTTGGGGCAGCGACGCAGCAGATCCGCCGCACTGATGGCCATGCCTGGCGAACAGAAGCCGCACTGGGCTCCGTTGTGGGCCAAAAGCGCGGCCTGCACCGGGTGCAGCCCAGAAGCCATCGCCAACCCTTCGATGGTCACCAGATCGCAACCTTCCACCTGCAGGGCGGGAATGAGGCAACTGTTTACCACGCGGCCATCCAGGAGCACGGCGCAGGCCCCGCATTCACCTTCGCCGCAGCCTTCCTTGGTGCCCGTAAGGCCCAGATCTTCGCGCAGCATATCCAACAACCGAGTCATGGGATGCACGGCCAGGGTTTGAGGCTTGCCATTGAGCGTGAAAGTAAGGGTGATTCGTTCAGCCACGGGCCACCTCCTCGGCACGATCCAGCAAGCGTTCGGGCGTCATGGGCACTTCGTCCAAGCGCAGCGGACCAACGGCAAAATCTACGGCATTGAGCAATGCGGGAGCCGGGCCGTTCATGGGCAATTCACCCAGACCCTTGGCCCCACCGGGGCCCGCCGGGTGCGGGTTTTCCAGGAAGACCACGCGAATCTCGGGAAGATCCGCCAGGGTGGGAATGGCGTAATTGGTGAGCTGCGTATTGACCATTCGACCATTCTGCATGCGCACCTCTTCCCACAAGCCAAAGCCAATGCCCTGGGCCACGCCACCTTGAATTTGCCCCTTGGCGAGGGTGGGATTGATCACACGGCCCACTTCTTGAACCGCCACAAAATCTTCCACTGCCACTTCCCAGGTGACCGTATCCACGGCCACGTGCGTGGCGTAACAGGCCCACGTGAAGGTGGGATAGGCATCGCCTTGGTACGAAGTGTCGTCCCACTTCTGCTGGGGCGGCGTGTGATATTGCGCGTAGGTCTTGTACGAACCGCTGCGGGCCAGCATGGCGCGAACGGCCGCCTGGAAGGCCTCGGGCGTGAAGGGCTCGTGCAGCAGCCCCTGCTGGAGCAATCCCTGACGAAAGGCCACGGCCGCATCTTGGATGAGTTTGCCCACCACCATGGTGCTGCGACTGGCCACCGTGGGGCCGCTGTTGGGCACGCGCGAAGTGTCCGAGGGTGCCACTTCCACGAATTCGATGGGCAAGCCCAGAGCCTCGGCGGCCACCTGGGCAAAGACCGTGTGCTTGCCCTGCCCCATCTCCGTGGAGGCGGCCAATACCGACACGCGACCATCAGGCAGCGCTTCTAAGCCTGCAACGGAGGCCAGCTTGGCCTCACCGCTACCGGTGAAACCACAGCCGTGCATGAAGACCGCGAAACCCACGCCACGACAGACTTCCGGGCTTGCGGCATTTTCGGTCTGGAAGCGTTTTCGCTTCGCGTCGTAGTCCAATTCCACCAAGGCCCGATCCATGAGCCCAGCGAGGTCCAGATCTTCCCGGATCACTTGACCCGTGGCCATGGAATCGCCCAGGCACAAGAAGTTCCGCCGCCGGAGTTCCACCGGATCCATGCCCATGCGCTGAGCACAGATATCCATGTGCCGCTCGATGGCAAAGAGACTCTGCGGCGCGCCAAAGCCACGGAAGGCACCGGGCGGTGGGGTATTCGTGGCCAGCGCCCGCCCGTGGATGGCCACGTGGGGGCAACGGTAGACGCCCGCCGCATGCAGGGTGCCGCGACTGAGCACCACCGGCGACATGGTGGCGTAGGCTCCACCATCCAATTGAAAATCAACGTCCAGCGCCAGCAGATGACCGTTGGCATCGAAGGCGGATTTGATATGGGTGCGCGAGGGATGACGCTTCGTGGTGGCGGCCATGTCTTCTTCGCGATCGTAGACGATGCGCACGGGATGGCCCGACTTCCAGGCCAGCAACGCCGCATGCCCCGCGATGAGCGAAGGGTAGTCTTCCTTGCCACCAAAGGCTCCGCCCATTTCCAAGGCGGTCACCCGCACATGATCGGCGGGAAGATCAAAGAGCCCGGCGATGGCCCCGTGCACGTAATAAGGGCACTGCAGCGAGCCTTGGATGGTGATGCGCAATCCATTTTCGTCGGTATCGGCAAAGGCGAGAATGGCCTGGGTTTCGAGGTACAGCTGCTCCTGAGCGCCCGTGCGGTAGTCGCCTTCAACCACGAAGGCCGCGGTTTCCCACATCGGCGCGGGATCACCCTTGGCGATGCGAATCTCTTTGAGCAAATTATCCTTGCCGTAGATGAGCTCGTCTTGCCGCAGGGAAGCGTCCATATCCAACACGGAAGGCAGGGGCTCAATCTCGAGCCGCACGGCCTTGCGAGCGGCTTCCAGCAGGTAGCGATCGGGATGGGCCAGCAGCACGACTGGCTGTTCGGGATGCATTACCTCCTCGCCGATTCCCACGAGAAATGGCTGATCCGCCACGATGGACGCGACGCGGTTCTTGCCCGGAATATCCGCTGCGGTGACAACGGTGAATTCCGACCAGGGAATGCCCTCGCCAAAATGAATGCCCCGCAAAATGCCTCGCGGCACATCAGAACGCACGGTAGCCCCGCGCCACAGCCCTTCCACGGGCACATCGGCTGTGTATTGAGTGGCGCCAAGCACCTTGGCGCGACCCTCTTTGCGAATGGCAGATTGACCGATCACGGCATCTCCAGAATCAAGACAGGGCGCCGCTGCTGGCGGCGTGACGAAGGGTCAGAAGGGTGGCGAGAGGCGCAAGGTTCAGCATCTGTGCTTCGGCGGGCAGCGCCAAGGTTTCCCAGGTTTGGGGAACGCCCGTGACGGGATCAAGAACCATGCGCACCTGCTCCGACTGATATTCGGCAGTGGGACCCCAGACCAGGCGATGTGCGTGGCCTGCCAAGCGGCCCTCGATCACCAAGCCATCCGCAGTGTGGGATACACGGAAAGCATCTTCGGAATCTTCGGCAAAGCCGTCGGCGTCCATCCACACCCGGGGCTTGTCCCGGAAAGGAGAACCCGCCGTGGGGCAGAACGGAACGCAATTGCCGCAGGCATTGCAGAAATCCGCCAGCACATAGGTCTGCACGGACTGATTCACTGGGAAGGTGCGCGTGCCACGCTGCTGAAGTTGGCCATTCACAGCGATGAGCTCGGGCAATTCTAATGCCGTGATGGGCACGGTATAGCCTTGGTGGGCACGGTTGGGGCAAACGGTGACACAGAGGCTGCACACTTCGTCGCAGGCCAGGCAGCGATCCGCTTCGGAGCGGGCCTCAGTCTCGCCAAAGGACTGGATCACTTCCCGGAAGCCATTGCGGGCAGGTACTGGCAATACCGGAACCGTTTGGGCCTCCATGCGAGCGGCCTTGCGGGCCAGCAATTCGAGAGGCCCGCGGTCTTTGACTAGCGCAGGCGCCACAGGCAGTGCAACCCCATGCAAACGCCCCATGGCCTCCGCCGCAGCCAAACCATCCGCCAAGGCCTGCACCACCGAGGCCGGGCCGTGAACGGCATCGCCTCCGGCGTAGACGCCCGACAGACTTGTCTCTCCCGTGGCAGGATCGATTTTCAACGTGCCCGAGCGCGTGAGTTCCAGATCCAATCCATCGAGGAAATCCAGCACCACTTCCTGGCCCAAGGCAGGAATGATCGTATCGGCCGCAATCATGGCCTCGCTGCCTGCCACGGCTTCGGGACGAGGGCGGCCCGAGGCATCGGGTGCGCCCAGGCGCATCGTTTGACAAATCAACCCCACGGCCCGACCACCTTCCACCGCCACGCGAACCGGCGCCCGCAGGTCGATGAGGCCGATGCCTTCCTCGAGGCAGGCGTGGATTTCTTCGGGGTCGGCGGGCATTTCGGCGCGGGTGCGGCGATACACCAAGTTGACCTCGGCACCGGGGCTCAGGCGGCGCGCCGACCGCGCAGCGTCCATGGCGGAATTGCCGCCACCCACCACCAGAATTCGGTTCCCCAGTGAATCCGCCGGACGGTCTGCTACGCCCTGGAGAAAGCGCAGCGCATCCATCACACCTTCGGCCTCTTCGCCCTCGATGCCCAAGCGTCGACCCCGTTGAGCGCCTACTCCCAGAAACACGAAGGAGAACGAATCGCGGAGGCCCTGCAAGTGGATATCCCGACCCAAGGCGACACCCAAATGCACGGACACCCCCAACTGGCGCAAGCGATCCAGATCGTTGCTCAGGGCCTTCCCATCCAGGCGATAGCCCGGAATCACGTCCTGCACCATGCCGCCCATTTCGGTGCGGGCCTCAAACAGCTCCGGGGCAAAGCCCATGCGGGCCAAATGGTAGGCGGCAGCGAGACCAGCAGGGCCAGCACCAACAATGGCCACCTTGATACCGAGGGCCTTGCCTGCCCTGAGCATCGGTGCGCGGCCATGCTCGAAGGCGTAGCGCTTCACTTCGCGAATGGCCAAGGGTGCATCATAGAAATTCCGCACGCAGCGCTCGGTGCAAGGATGCTCGCACACGCTCCCGGTGACGCCTGGCTGGGGATTGGTGCGCAGGATGACGTCCATGGCCTCGGAAGGCCTTCCCTGGGCCACCAGCCACAAGTAATCGGGGATGTTCTGATGGGCGGGACAGGCTTCCTGACAGGGCGCCGCCACGCAATCGAAGGAGCCCAAGGCACGCGGGCCTTTGAAGGTGAGTGGTTTGGGACGACGGGCAAAGCGCGTGTCCTGGGCCACCACGGACGCATGGTGGGCGAGGCTCGCCCGAGCGCCCAGCCCACCGGAAGCCACTTGAATGTAGGCTTCCAGGCTTTGCGCTCCGGTGCGTGAAAGGGCGTTTTCCAAATTCACCACGTACTGCTGCAGGCGCGCATAGCCGCCGGGTTTGAGCAGATCCGTGCACACCGTGATCGGGGTCATGCCATCGGCCACCAGATCGGCGAAATTCAACGCATCGGCACCGCCGCAGAAACTGATGGGCACCGCGCCGTTCAATTCCTTGGTAACGGCGTTGGCCAGCGTGAGTGTGATGGGATGCAGGGCCTTGCCGGAGAGGTACATCATCTTCTCCCCCTCGGGGAAGACGCCGCGATGGTTCTCCACTTCTAATGTGTTGGAGAGCTTGAGGCCAAAGCTCTGAGGCAGCTTCGCCGCCACCGCCGCCAACCGTTTCACCATGGCCATGGCATCCACAAAGGAAGGATCGTGGGCGAAGGCTTCATCGGGCACGGTGATGCCGTAACCGAACGTCTCGTTCAACAACCCGCGGAGGCGCTCGGGCCCAAGCAGTGTGGGATTGAGCTTTACCCAGGTGTGGAGCTTCAAGTCCTTCAGCAAATGCAGCGCGATGCGCTCGATTTCCGAGGGCGGGCAGCCGTGCATTGTGGAAAGGGTGACGTGGTTGGAGAGTTCCGTGGGAATTACGATATCCCTCACCGCTGGATAGACCTTGGCCACAGTTTCGATCGCCTCTGCCATGGGGCCGCTGGCATTGCGCATGGACGCGATGAAGGCCTGCACCCGGGGCTGCTTTACGCCTTCCAGGTTGTACCCCACGCTCATGGCAAACAGCGTGCCCGGAGACTGCAATCCCAAACGATGAGCCAGGGCATGGATGAGCACCCAGGCCTTCAGATACTCATCGAAGGATTGCTCCAGTTTTAGCTCCTGGCTCCATTCGCAGTTGAAGGTCTCGTCGGCGGAATCGATGCAGGGTCGGCTCACCGCCAACTCATCCAGAATCTGAACGGTCTTCAATTCCATGAAGCGTGCGCCGCACAGCCAAGCGGCAATGATGTTCTGGGCCAGCTGACTATGGGGCCCCGCGGCCACGCCCAGTGGTGCGGCGAGTTCCCTGCCCATCAAGGTGGACTTCAGCTTAGGATCGGGAATTTCAAAGTTGGCGATGGGGATGCCCAGTACCGTGCCTCCCGCATCCAGATCACTGAAAATCCAGCGAGCGAGCAACTCTAGGGGGGCCGGGCGGAAGGCTTTATGCATGGGGGAATCAGACATTCTGTTTGCGGGCCAAGGGCCGGGGATCACGGAGGGGCAGATGGGTGCGGCGCACACCGTCCAATTGATTGAGGGCGTTCGCAAGGGCCGGCGCCGTGGGTACCAAGCCGATTTCACCGACTCCCTTGGCACCAAAGGGGCCGTGAGGATCGGGCACTTCCACCCCAATGACCTCGATGGGCGGCATATCCCGGGCGCGCAAAATGCCAAGATCCGCCATCTTGAAGGAATTGGGCCAACCATTCGTCGTCGGGAAATCTTCCGTAAGTGCGTAGCCCAGGCCCATGTGCAGCGCACCTTCGATCTGCCCCTCGAAGAGCGTGGGGTTCATGATGCGACCCGCGTCGTGAGCGGCGGTGATACGCGTGATGCGGCCCGTTTCATCGAGTTCCACCATTTGAGCGGCGTAGCCATAGGAATAGTGCGTCACTAGATCCTTACCAGGGGCGGGTTCGTAGCCTACTTTCGTGGTCCAGTCACAGACCCATTCACCCGTGAATTCACGGCCGACCAGTTCTGTCAGCGTCTTGCCTGCGGCGAGTTCGGTCTTGAGGCCCTGAGCGGCGGCACGCACGGCATTGCCCACCAGCGAGGTGCCGCGCGAGGCGGTGGTCATTCCAGCGGGAGTCTCGTTGGCTGTGTCCACCACGACCTCGATGAAGGTGGGCTCAATGCCCGTTTCCTCCACCAGGCTTTGCAATGCCACGGTGTAGACCCCCTGCCCCATTTCACACCAGCCGTGGTGCACGATGACTTTGTTCGGTGCGGCCACCACGATCTTGGCGCGGCCGATATCCGGCATGCCGCAACCGATGCCCGTGTTCTTGATGCCAGCGGCGAGGCCCGCGATTTTTGCGGCCTTGAAGCGATCCTTCAGGGCCTCGAGGCAGGCACGCACCCCCACGCCGCCCTTGAGCACCTGGCCCGTGGCCGTGGCCACGCCTTCACGCAGGGCATTATTCCAGCGGAACTGCCAGCGATCGAAGCCCCCCTGACGGCAGAGATCGTCCATGCAGACTTCCATGGCGAAGCAGGCCTGATTCACGCCAAAGCCGCGCATGGCGCCGCAGGGCACGTTATTGGTGGTGACCGCCGTGCCCTTCACATGCACGTTGGGCACCGTGTAGGCGCCCGCCGCGTGCGAAACGGCGCGCTCCACCACCTTCATGCCCACACTGGCGTAGGCACCGGAATCGGCGGTGAGCGTTGCTACCAGGGCCGTGAGGTTGCCATTGGCATCGCAACCCAACGCGTAATCCAAGGTAAAGGGGTGACGCTTGGGGTGCATGCGCAGCGACTCGGCGCGGGTGAGGCAAACACGCATAGGGCGATCCGTGTGCCAGCACAGCAGCGCCGCATGGCCTTGGGTGGTCATGTCTTCCTTGCCACCAAAGCCGCCGCCATTCTGCACCTGCACCACATTCACGCGACCTTCCGCCACACCCAACATGGAGGCCAATTGCTTGCGATCCTCGTAGATGCCTTGGCCGCAATCGAAGACGCGCAGCCCTTTCTCGCCATCCAGGCTCCAGGGCGTGGCGAAGGTGGCCTCGGGTTCCAGAAAGGCGTGTTCGATGCGCTGGGTGGTGAAGCGATCCCGCACCACGAAGGCGGATGCCGCCAGGGCAGCCTCGCCGTCGCCCACGCGAATCTCCGAAATCGACAACACATTGCCCTTGGGGGTTAGTTGGGGCGCACCTTCGGCCAGGGCCTCAAAGGGGTCCGTCACCGCCGGAAGCACTTCGTAGTCCACGCGAATCAGAGCTACGGCCTCGCGGGCGATCTCGTCATTTTCTGCCGCCACGGCGGCCAGCACATCGCCGATGTAGCGGGTGATCTCACCCTCGGCCACCATCACGGGCCAATCCTTGTGGATCATGCCCACAATGCGCTCGCCGGGAATGTCCTTGGCCGTGAGCACGGTCACCACGCCGGGCACGCGCAGCGCGGCGCTCACATCGATGGCCAGTACCTTGGCGCGGGGATGGTCGGAGAATTTCAAGGCGCCATGCAGCATGCCCGGTTCGCGCATATCGGCCACAAACACCCGCTGGCCCAACACGGCCTCGCGAGCCGTGAACTTGGGATGACGGCTACCCACGCGGCCCGTTCCCGTTGGCATCTCCACAGGTTGTTTGTCCCGCAGCGCCTGGGCCACACAAGCCACCGCATCCACCACCTTGGTGTAGCCGGTGCACCGGCAGAGGTTCGGCGTGAGGGAATCCACGATCTCTTTGCGGCTGGGTTTGGGATGCTTGGCCAAGAAGG
>JAUYES010000055.1 GCA_030691225.1 Holophaga sp.
CGACAACGCAGGCAGCACCATCCAGCGCCTGCGCTGGCGGCTTCGGATGCGCTCCGGCTACGCGCCCCTGCAGAGCAAAATCCCCAAGCGCTATACCGAGGTCGTCACCTGGAAGGGACCCATCAACGCCGAGTTCCTGGAAACCCTGCGCCACGCATACGCCACCAAGCTCATGGAGCTGGGACAGGAAGAGACTGAATAAAAAAGGCAAGGGGGCAGCGCCCCCTTGCCCTGGTCAAGAGAAGAAAAGTAACACTCACTGAGCCGGTCAGAACCTCTTGCCGAGAGGTTCCCTTGTCCAGCGCTCCGCCGCCACATCATAGATGTACCCCGTCTCCTCGGTCGTGACGGACAGGCCGTCAACGCTCACGGAAACGACATGGCGGGCGGAGCGTTGCACCAGCTCGCCCTGGTTGTCAGGCACGAGGTAATCGGCGAACATCTCCAGCGCGATGAGATCCTTGCGCTTGCCGGAAGCGGTTGACGGCAGTTGCTGCCGGACCTTCCAGCCGGATGGCCGCATGGGCAGAAAATACACCGCCTCTCGCGCCGTCGACTCCAACGAGGACACGGCCAAGAGGTGGGATTCAAGCACGATGTCCCAGGGCTTGAGGACCACAGGGCGTTTGGCGGGGGGGGCGATATCACCCTGCACCATCTCGCAGGAGCGCACGGTCAAGCCACCAAGTCGGAACGTCTTCTGCCTGTCCAGGCGGGTAATAAGGCGCAGCGATTCGTTCATGGGCACTTCGTCCAAAGGCTGCGACTCTCCTAACCGCGTTTGCACCTGGGCTGGCTCCACTCTTCGCAGCTGGGCTGGCCGAACCGTCAGATCAATCTCCATGAGGTCAACCTGCACGCGCCCGCCCGGAATGGTGGTTCGGCGCTGAACGCGGTAGCGGGCCGGGTTCGGGGCGGTCACATCCGGCTTGTAACCTGGAACGGAACCAAGCTTAGCCCAGCTTGCGGCCACAGGCCCCTTCCACAGATGCGCTGGTGAGCGACGGTCGATGATGTCTTCCACGAGCCCGACGTACAGACGCTCACCAATCCCATTCGGCTCCGGCACGGAGAAGATGCTTACCTGGGCCTCGTAGGGGCCAAGCATCCGCGCCTCCAGAGTGCCGACACTGACGATGTGAATGGCGAGAGGATCGACCAAGGTGAACGGCTGCTCCTGCGGCGGTTGCGCCAGCGCCGGATGCGCAAGGCTTGCCAGGAGAAGGCAAATCGCCAGAATTCGAAGCATTGGCAGCCCCTTCGTTTCATTTGCGAAACACGTTGATGTGGTAGTGGTCCTCGTGCTCTTTAAGCAGTTTGGCATCACGGATTGGTCTCCATTCCCGGCCATCCTTGTTCCATCCGCCATTGGGTCCGATGATCTGGTTGACGTCGGGATTGTTCTTGAGCTTCTCTTCAA
>JAUYES010000059.1 GCA_030691225.1 Holophaga sp.
TTATCAATCCGATGTCGATATGGCCGATAGCCGTTTCCAGACCATGAAGGGCGAAGTGCAGAGCCTCGCGGTGGGCTTCGGTGCCAAGTTGTCATTCTTTGAACCCGACGTGCTTAAGCTGGGCGAGGCCGGCCTCAAGGCTGCGGTGAAGGCCGAGAGTCGGCTGAAGGTGCATGCCTTCAACCTGGAGAAGATCCTGCGTGGCAAGGATCATGTGCTGCCCGAAGGGGAACAGCGGGTGGCCAGCCTAACGGGGCTGTTTGGGGGCGCCACGAGCAAAGCTGCCAGTCTGCTGAACAACGTCGATTTGCCGCGCCCCGAAGTGACGCTGGCGGATGGCACCAAGGTGGTGTTAAACCAAGCCAATTTCCAGAAACATCGTGCCTCGGCCAATACCGATGATCGCCGCAAGGTGATGGAAGCCTACTGGGCCACCCAGAAGAAATACGAGAACACCTTCGCGACCCTGTTGGATGGCGCCGCTCAGCAGCATCTCTTTCATGCCCGAATCCGAAAATTCGATAGCTGTCTGGAAGGTGCTCTTTTCGACAACTCCGTGGACCCCAAGGTCTATCACGCCCTCGTGGCGGCCGTGCGCGAGAATCTGGCGCCCATGCATCGGCTGCTGAAACTCCGGCAGCGCCTCTTGAAATTGCCCGAATTCCGCTACAACGATATTTACGCGAGCGCCGTTTCCAGTGTCTCCAAGACCTTTCCCTATGCCGAAGGGCAAAGCCTGATCGTGGATGCCATGGCGCCCCTGGGCAAGGGCTACACGGATGTGTTGAAGCGGGCCTTTGCGGATCGCTGGGTGGATGTCTATCCCAATGCGGGCAAGACCAGCGGTGCCTATTCCAGTGGGATGTTCGGCGTGCATCCCTTTGTGCTGATGAACTACGACGATCGCTATCAGCAAGTGAGCACCTTGGCCCACGAACTGGGCCACGCCCTGCACAGCCATTTCAGCGATAGCACGCAGCCCTACGCGCAGGCCGGCTACCCCAGCTTCTTGGCCGCAATCGCATGTACCTTCAACGAGTGCCTCCTCATGGATCACATGCTGAAGAAGGAAACAGACGATCAGCTCAAACTCTATTTGCTGGATCAGTATCTGGAAAACCTGCGCGGCACCATGTATCGCCAGACTCTGTTTGCCGATTTTGAACTGGCCATGCACCAGCGTGTGGAAACCGGACAAAGCCTCACGGCCGATTGGCTCAACGCCAAATACCTGGAACTGACGCGCCTCTACTACGGCCACGATAAGGGCGTGGTGAATGTGGAAGCTGGCATCCAGAACGAATGGAGCGGCATCCCCCACTTCTTCTACAACTTCTACGTCTACCAATACGCGACCGGCGTGATGGCCTCCATGGCCCTTAGCGATGCCGTGCTCCAGGAGGGCGCCCCCGCCCGTGATCGCTACCTTTCCTTCCTAAAGGCCGGAGGCAGCGATTACCCGCTGAATACGCTGAAAAAGGCGGGTGTCGATATGACCGATCCCAAGACCATGAATCGCGCCTTCAAGGTCTTCGATCATTTCGTGGACGAGATGGAAAAGATCGTGACGCGAATCGAGAAGAAGT
>JAUYES010000073.1 GCA_030691225.1 Holophaga sp.
TCTTCTGTTTCCTTGAGCTCACGGCTCAAGCTGGTGGCCAGCTCAAATACGGGTTTGGTGATGGCCTGGACACGGGGCATCACTTCCTTTGCTTCCTCAAGGGTGAAAACGTGGGTCATGCAGCCCTCCGGCGCTCCATCATAATCATTGGATGCGCTTCGTGCCTCTTTTGTCCTCTACCTCAGATCCAGATGCCTGGATTTCTTTTCCAGCCCTTGAATTGGCTTGGGCAGGCGAGGTGCATTCGGGGTGGGTTCGTAGTGGCATCGCTGTTCATGCCTTGCATCTTTCAGCCATGCCTTGGGGTGAAGAACGGGTTCTCACCGTTATCGAAGCGCTGCGTTCAGGATTGGGACCTGATTTCCTAGTCATTCCGGCTGAGGTGCCCGAAGGCCGAATGGAGACGTCTGTGTTTCTCCGTTCCTTGGAGGCACTGTTGGAAGCCTTGGCGGGGCGAGGCGTAAAGATTGCGTTAAAGCCTGCCAGAGGAGCTGCAGCGGGACTGGTCTCCTTGTTGAAGGAGGTCCGGTGCGATGCCGTGGGGTATTGCTGGGATGATTCCGTGGGCTGCGATCTCGACATTATTTCGGATCGGTTGTTTTGTGCAGTAGGTGCCGAAGGTGCCGACTATCCCTCGCTTCAACGCCTCGGTTACCGTTGGAATGTGGCGATCCCTGCAATGGATCCCTTGGCGGCTGCTGAACTACTCGCCAGTCTAGAGAACTCCCACCCCATGATTTATTTCCCGCAGGTGCTGTCGTGAAGACCCTTCTTGTGATTGCCGGCGAGGCCAGTGGCGATCTGCATGGCGCAGAATTGCTGCGGGAACTGAAGGCTCGGCAACCGGATCTTCGTATCATCGGCATTGGTGGCGCGGGCATGACGCCCTACCTTGATCGAAAACTCGCGGATGTCAGTGATCTCAGTGTCATGGGCTTTGTGGAAGTGCTCCGGCACATTCCCGGCCTATTGCGCCTCAAGAAGGAAATTTTGCGCATCGCCAAAGAGGAAAATATTGGCGCAGCGCTGCTCATCGATTATCAGAGTTTCAATCTGAGTCTAGCGAAATCGCTGCGCAAAGCGATGCCCAAGGTGCTTCTGAATCAGTATGTTTGCCCCCAGGTTTGGGCTTGGAAAGTGGGCCGGATTCCCGTGCTGGGCAATCTATTGGACACCCTATATTGTTTGTTTGATTTCGAGCCCACGTTGTTTGCAGGGCTGCCTGTCGAAGCCGTCTGGATGGGCCACCCTCTGGTGGAAGTGGTCAAGCCCGAAGTGGACCGCGAGACTTTTTACCGAGAAACGGGGCTCGATCCTGCCCACCCGGTGGTGGCGCTGCTTCCGGGTAGCCGACGGAGTGAGATTCAACGCCTCGTTCCACCTCTGGCCCAACTGGCCAAGGCATGGCGTGCCGACTCTACCCATCGGGACGTCCAGTGGGTACTGCCCGTGGCACCCACCCTTGATTGCAACTTTGTTGCGCGCGTTCTGGATGGTGCACCCGTAACCTTGATTGAAAGCCGCAGCTATGCACCTCGCGCTTATGCCGATGCTGCCTTGGTTTGTTCAGGTACAGCCACACTTGAAACGGCCCTTCTGGGCACGCCCTTTGCCATTGTGTATAAGATGAACACCCTCAATTACCGCATCGCCAAACGCTTCGTGAAGGTGCCCCATTTCGGGCTGGCCAATGTGGTCGCGGGGCGCCTGGTTGCGCCGGAATTACTTCAGGACGAAGTCAATCCCGAGCGGTTGGCACTGGAACTCAGCAAGTTGCTGGATCCGGTTTGTGCGGTGAGTGCACGAAAGGGTCTTGCGGAAGTCCGTGCCCATTTGGGTGAACCCGGTGCAGCAGGGCGAGTGGCAGAGCATTTGTTGGGGAAGATGTCTTAGAAGCGGTAAGTCACGCACCCCATGATCACCAGGGCCGAAAGGCCCGGATCGATGACTCCCACCAGGGCCTTGAGCTCAGCATCCAAATGGTTATCGAGCCGCCAGCCAATGCCCAGGGTGCCAGCCATGTGGACAATGCGACGAGTGTGGCCCAGCCCAG
>JAUYES010000085.1 GCA_030691225.1 Holophaga sp.
AGCTGCCCGGGGGGACGGTCTCGAAAAAAATCAGATCGAATAGCCGCTAGGGTCATCCACAAAGCTACGCTGGCGTTCGGCCAGGGCCGCCAGGGTGTATTTGCCCAGGACACTTGCCATGGCGGTGGCCGCTTCCTCCCAGATTTCCTGGGCGGCGCAGGTGCCTACGCGAGCGCAGTTGCTTTCGCATTCCGAGAGCAGGATTCGGCCCTCCAGGATCTCCACCACTTCCAGAGCGGTGATTTGGGAAGCCTCACGGGCCAATTCGTACCCGCCATTGGGCCCTCGGGACGCCCTAACCAGGCCGGCGGCTCGCAGGCTGCCCAGCAGGATGTGCAGATATTTGGGAGGCAAGTCCTGGGCTTGGGCCAGATTGCCCACCAGCACGGGGCCTTTCCCGGCCTGAATGGCCAGTTCCATCATGACCCGCAGCCCGTAACGTCCCTTGGTTGATACCTTCATGTGTCCATTCCGATCCCCATTAGCTTACCTGGAGAATTGGGCCTGTAACGCTTTTTCTGTATTCATCATCGAAATACTTGACAATGCATCGGTGATCCCGAAATGCTGGAGATCACCCTTTGGGAGAACACCATGGCCACCTCCTTTCTCGATTCCAACGTGCCCGGTAACCCGGCCTATCACTTCGAAACCGTTCCGCCGGGAACTCCGTCACGGGTGGGGTGGGGTGAACGTCCGGCGCTGCTGAAGGCTTCGGATCTTTCCACCCAATGCGTGCACGCCGGATCCCAGCCCGATCCGGCCTACGGCAGCGTGGTGGCGCCTCTCTATCAGACGACCACCTTCGCCTTCACGGATCTCGGGGTCAATGGTGGCTTCGATTACACCCGCAGCGGCAACCCCACCCGGGCTCGGCTGGAGGAAGCCATCGCCCTGCTCGAAGGCGGGGCCGGGGCCACCTGTACCAGCACGGGCATGTCGGCGGTGCTGGTGGCCTTGAACCTGCTTCCCCAGGGCAGCCATGTGCTGACCACGGTGGATTGCTACGGCGGCACCTATCGCACCCTCGAACATGCCCGGACCACCTACGGCTTGCAGGTGGATTACCTGGATCTGGCCGATCTGAATGCCTTGGCCCAGGCCTGGCGCGACGACACGCGCATGGTGTGGGTGGAGACGCCGTCCAATCCCTTGCTGCGCCTGACTGATATCCAGGCCGTGGCCGATTTCGCCCATGCCAAGGGCGCCATTGTGGTGGTGGATAACACCTTCCTGAGCCCTATCCAGCAGCGTCCCTTTGAACTGGGTGCCGATGTGGTGGTGCACAGCACCACGAAATACCTAAACGGCCATAGCGATGTGGTGGGGGGTGCCGTGGTGGCCGCTCCGGGGCAGGATGCCTTAGCGCAGCGCCTGGCAGCCCTCAACAACCTGCTCGGCACCAGCCAGGCGCCCCACGATACCTGGCTGATTCTGCGCGGCATCAAGACACTCAAGATCCGCATGGCCGCTCACGAAGCCAATGCCCAGGCTCTGGCGGAACATCTGACCGCGCACCCCGCGGTGGCCAAGGTCAATTATCCAGGTCTGGCTACGCATCCGCAGCATGATCTGGCCAAGCGCCAGCAGCATGGCTTTGGCGCCATGATGAGCTTTGAACTGAAAGACGCCACCAAGGTGGAAACGGTGCTGCGCCGCCTCCGCTGGTTTGCCCTGGCCGAAAGCCTGGGCGGTATCGAAAGCCTGGTGGCCCATCCCGCCTCCATGACCCACGCCTCCATGACGCCGGAAGCCCGGCAGCGTGCCGGTATTTCCGATGGCCTGATCCGCCTTTCCGTAGGCATCGAAGGCCTCGACGACCTCATCACCGACCTCGATCAGGCTTTGGCCTGACCCCTTTCTCTGGAGCCAACAATGTCTCGTCCCAACCGCGTTGACTATGCCTACGAACTCATCGGCCAGACCCCGGTGGTGCGCCTGAATCGCATCGTGCCCGAGGGGAGCGCCACCATCTACCTGAAGCTGGAAAGCGCCAATCCCGGCGGCAGCGTGAAGGATCGCATCGCTCTCAGCATGGTTGAGGATGCGGAGAAGAAGGGCGAATTGAAGCCCGGCATGACGCTGCTGGAAGCCACTAGCGGCAACACCGGCATCGGCCTGGCTTTCGTGGCCGCCACCAAGGGTTATCCCATCACCCTGGTCATGCCCGACACCATGACTCTGGAGCGCCGCGCCCTGCTTAAGGCCTACGGCGCCATTCTCGATCTCACCCCCGGCAGCCTGGGCATGAAGGGTGCCGTGGATCGTGCCGCCGAACTCAGCGCCGCCGAGCCCGGGAAGTTCTTCCTGGTGCGGCAGTTCGAAAACCCCGCCAACCCCGAAGTGCATCGCCGGACCACCGCCTTGGAAGTGCTGGAGCAAGTGCCGGAGCTGGATGCCTTCGTCGCCGGTATTGGCACTGGCGGCACCATCACCGGTGTGGGTGAAGTGCTGGCCGAAAAGAAGCCCGGTACCTTGGTGATCGCGGTCGAGCCCGTGGATAGCCCACTGCTGACTCAGGGCAAGGCGGGTCCTCACAAGATCCAGGGCATTGGCGCCAACTTCGTGCCTGCGGTGCTTAATCGGCAGGCCTACACGCGCATCGAAGACGTGGCCTATGAGGATTCTCTGGTCATCGCGCGCCGCTTGGCTCGGGAAGAAGGCCTGCTCACGGGCATCAGCACCGGCGCTATCGTGTGGGCGGCCCTCAAAGTGGCCAAGGAACTAGGCGCAGGCAAGACCGTGGTGGCCGTGTTGTGCGACACCGGCGAGCGCTACCTGAGCCACCCGCTCTTCACCGAGATCGATGGTGTGCAGAGCTGAGTTGGAAGGCGATTTGCCAAATTACTCATAGCCTCATCGATGGTTAAAAAGATTTTCTACGGCCTGCACCACAGGCCGTAGAATCCGGGTTGTGATATGGCCCCCTGTTCCAAAATTCCGCTTATTTCTGGCGCTGTTCTTAGTGCTGGCGATGCCGGTCAGAGGCCAGGGTGCAGGGCGCCTGCCCATGAAGGGTTTCGGCGTTGAACAGGGGCTCAATAGCGAAGTCGTGTGGGCCCTGGCTCAGGATCGCCAAGGGGTGATTTGGGCGGGAACGGATGTGGGGTTGCATCGCTTCGATGGACGTCGCTTTGAGCCCTACGAAGGCAAGCTGCCCAGCCCCAAGGTTCAAAGCCTCTGGGCTTCGCCTGCGGGTGATCTGTTCGTGGGGACGCTTCAGGGCTTAGCCAAAATTTCAAAGGGACGGGTGCAAACCTATGGAGCGGCCGAAGGCTTACCACCACAAGCAATTCTGCGCATCGGCATGGACGAAAAGGGCGCCCTCTGGGTGCTTTCGGATCAAGGGATTTTCCGTGAATTTGCTCCAGGGCGATTCGCATCGCCTGTGCGCTGGCCCGAAGGTGCATCGGCATCCGCGCTTTGGTGTTTGCCCGAAGGTGGGCGAATTCTTGTGGGTCGGGGGCGCTTTGTTGGCACGTGGAACGCGGCGAATTGGACATGGAAGTGGGAGTTGGTGGATCTGCTTGGGCCAGCAGAAGGTCTGGCTTCGGTTGGGATGGATGGAGTCGGTTCGCTTTGGGTGAAAACATCCTCGGGACGGCTCTTGAATCGGCATGAAGGAAATGCCTGGCAGGTTCAGAAATCCGCCGCAGGCAAAAGCCTGGAGAGCATCTCCGAAATGGAGACAGACCGTGATGGCTGGGTTTGGGTGGATTCCTCCAACGGGTTGATTCGCCTGAAAGGTCGAGAAATCGACCTACCCCGCTGGGACCTGCCCTACATTGCGGGCAGCAATGTCATGGTGGATCGCGAGGGCACCCGCTGGGTGCGGAGTCCACGAGGAATTTTTCGGACCGCAGGCCAGGGGCTCTGGGAATCCTTTGGCTTGGCTCAGGGCCTGCCCTCACCGTTGGTTTTTGAGCCACTTCGGGATGGGGCTGGGCGTCTTTGGCTGGGGACCCGAGGTGGTCTTTGCCTGGCCACGCCTCAGGGCTGGAAAACGGTTTTTTTGGGTAGCCATTACCTCTGGCTGGAGCTTGCTCCCGATGGAGCTATTTGGACCGCGGGCGCTCCGGGAGGGATTGTCCACCGCATTGATCCTGAACGCCTGACGGAAGAAAGTTTTCGGGTTGGCCCTATTCCCTTGAGCCAAAACGCGCGAGGCGTGGTGGTGGATGCTCAAGGACGCGTCTGGTTGGGGGATAAAGCCAATGGTCTCGCCGTGGGGACGCCCGGTCCTCGAGGCTATGCCTGGTCCAAGGTGGAAGGACCTGGAGCACCCACGGGCGTGATCACCAGCATGTTCAAGGATCATTTGGGGCGGTTAATCGTCCTGCACGAAAACAAGGTTTCATGGTTGTTGAATGATCAGTGGGAGCTGCTTCCCGAGGTCCTCGAAGAGGGGCCGTACCAGATGGCTCTTGCGGCTGAGGGCGATATCTTTCTGACCTATCGGAACAGCTCCAAGATCACTCGGCATCGTCAAACGAATGGAGTCTGGAAACGGCTCGAAACGATCGAGCCCTATCGCCACATGGCCAACATGATGATCTATTCGATCACGGTTGATTCGCGCAATCGCCTTTGGATGGGCACCAACCGTGGGGTAGGGCGCTACGATCTGACGGATCGGAGCCTGGCGCTATTTGGCCCCATGGATGGTTTGCCGAGTTCCGATTGCGTGACGCATGCCTTGCTCGTGGAACCCAATCTGGATGTCTGGGTGGGTACCGTGGCGGGCTTGGCCCATTTCTCTGGTTCGTTGGAACGCGCCACGACTGGGCTTCCAGCCCCACTCTTGCTGGGAGTTCGAGAAACCCGGAGGGGCACCTTGCTGGATGCGGGAGACCTTGAATTGGCTCCCGGTTATCAGGGCTTGGAAGTGCAGTTTGTGGTTCCTTCCTATCTCAATCCGAGTCGCCTCGGTTTTGAAGCGCGAATCCAGAATTCGGATAACCCTTGGCGCCCACTTGCGGAACCTGTGGCGCGTTTCGGAGCTTTGTCACCCGGCACCCATGACATCGAAATCCGAGGAACCTATGGCCCCGATCACCCCGGAGCGGTGCTGACGGTGCGAATTTCCGTACTTCCGGCTTGGTACGAAAGCTGGTGGGCCCGCACCCTGATGGGGTTGCTATCACTTGGGCTGATGGGTGGAGTGTACGTGCTACGGATCAAAGCGCTCTCTCGTAAAAACGCCCATTTGCAGCAACTCGTGGCCCATCGCACGGATCAACTGCACAAGGCCCTGGATCGCGCCGAACGCGCGTCCAATTTCAAATCTCTTTTCCTGGCCACCACCACCCACGAATTGCGAACCCCGTTGAACGCTATTCTTGGCTTTTCGCGATTGCTTACGGGGGGCTCGCTGCCTCAAGCGGATGGGCTGAAATACGCGAGCCATATTCGGGGCGCGGCGGTCAACATGTTGCAACTGGTGAATGATCTCTTGGATCTCTCCAAGATCGAGGCAGGCCAATTGCGAGTCGAGAATAAGCCGTTCGAACCTAGGCAAGTGGTCGACGAGGCCATCCTTTTGCTGGCCGATCGAGCCGCCGAAAAGGGCCTCGATCTAGCGGCAGATATTAATTCCGATGTGCCCGTCTGGGTCATGGGTGATGCCTTTCGGGTTCGCCAGATGCTCGTAAACCTGTTGAGCAACGCCGTCAAATTTACGGATTTTGGATGGATTCATATCGAACTTAGCTTCGCCGACGACTATCTGAAGGTGGCGGTAACCGACACGGGACCGGGCGTTCCGGAAGATGTCTTGCCCACGCTCTTCCAGGCCTATCAGCAAGGCGAAACCACGGCCAAGCAGCAGGGTACCGGGTTGGGTCTTTCCATTACCCGGCAATTGGCTCAACTCATGGGTGGCGATGCCGCAGCCGAGAATGCACCGAATGGTGGGGCCACC
>JAUYES010000088.1 GCA_030691225.1 Holophaga sp.
GCCTTCGTTGATGGTGCCGAAGAGGCCGGTGCCGATGGTGGTGTACGTCAACTCCACCCCTGGGTGTTCTTTCAGAACCTGTTCGATGCGCTCAACCTTGATTCGTGTGGCTTCCAGGGTTGCGCCGGGTTCGGTTTTGAAATTCACTTGGAGATCACCGCGATCGAAATCGGGCA
Organism: Holophaga sp.; assembly: GCA_030691225.1. Taxonomy (GTDB): domain Bacteria; phylum Acidobacteriota; class Holophagae; order Holophagales; family Holophagaceae; genus JAYREN01. Next base: position 177 of record JAUYES010000088.1, read on the forward strand.
TGAAGTCTTGTCCCAGCAATCCGATAAGGCCCATGGCGAGGATGAAGCTGCCGAAACCGATGCCCATGACGGATTTCTTGTGATCCAAGGCCCAATTGATGGCAACGCGATAGGCCTTTTCCCATTTGTCGAGTTGGTCATTGAACCAATCCACGGCCTTCATGATGGATCGGCGATGCCCGTGGTGGCTTTCCTGAAAGCCCTTTTCGTGTTCGGGATCGGGCCAGACGGCGCTGAGCATGGGGTCCAGCGTGAAGCTAACGAACAGTGAAATGGCCACGGCAAAGGCCACCACCATGGCAAAGGGATAGAAGAACCGACCCACGATGCCGCCCATGAAAGCCACTGGCACGAACACAGCCAATAGAGAAAGCGTGGTGGCAATAACGGCCGGGCCGATTTCCGCCGTGCCTTCTCGCGCAGCCGTGATGTGGTCCTTGCCCATTTCCGCGTGGCGCGTGATGTTCTCGCGCACCACGATGGCGTCATCGATGAGGATGCCGATGGCCAGCGAGAGGCCCATCAAGGTCATGGTGTTCAAGGTGAAGTCCAGCGCCTTCATAACGATGAAGGCACCGATCACCGACACAGGCAGTGTCAGGCTGGTGATTAGGGTGCTGCGCCAGCTCTTGAGGAAGAAGAAGACGATGATGACCGTGAGAATGCCGCCCAAGATGATGGAGACTTCCACATCCTCCACGGCCTCATTGATGAAGCGGCTGTTGTCCTTGGCGATTTCGACATTGACGCCTTGCTTTTCGAGTGCGGGCTTCAGTTCTTTCAAGGCCTCCTTGATCGAATCGGCCATGGCCACGGTGTTGCCACCCACCTGCCGCTGAATATCCAGGGCAACGGCATTCTCGCCATTGAGGCGTGCCAGCGAGCGCTTTTCCTTGATGCCATCCACGACGGTGGCAACTTCCCGCAATTCGATGGGGCGACCTTTCTGGTTGCCTACGATGACGTTCTCGAAATCCTTGACCTGTCGGGCCTTCGCATCCACCCGCACGGCGATTTCACGACTGCCCTGAAGTAGATTGCCGGAGGGCACAGCGCGGGTATCGTTGCCTAGGCTGCCCATGACCTGTTGGATGGTGACGCCCAAGGCTTCCAGTTTCGTGGGATCGACCTGAACGAGAATCTCGCGCTTGCTTTCGCCAACCAAGGCCACACTGCCTACGCCGGGGATATTTTCTAGGCGGCGTTTCAGAAATTCGTCACCGATGCGGCTTAGTTCGCGATCCTCGAGCTTGGCGTGACCCTCCACCGACCGCAGTACCAGCG
>JAUYES010000101.1 GCA_030691225.1 Holophaga sp.
CGTGGCATCCAGATCAAAACCGACGCCGCCGGGTTTCACCAGATCTCGCCCCAGGCGGCTGCCGCAGAGCTGGGCGGTCATGTTGAGCCAATCGCCTCGAAGGCGGCCGCAGTAGGCCGCGGTGGGGAGAAACCCCACATCCCCGGAGAGTGCTCCCAAGTCACCTGTGTGGTTTGCCAACCGTTCCAGTTCCAAGGCAATGGCGCGGATCCATTGGGCTCGAGCCGGGATAATGGTTCCAGCCAGGGCTTCCAGGGCCAAGGCGTGGGCCCAGGCGTGGCCGATGGTGGTGTCGCCGGCGGTGGTTTCCATCATTTTGAGCGTGCGCTTGCTCGGCCCACCTTCCAGGGCTTGTTCGATTCCTCGATGTTGGAAACCCAGGGCAATTTCGAGATGGAACACCGTTTCGCCGTGGCATTGAAAACGGAAATGGCCCGGCTCGATGACACCCGCGTGCACCGGCCCCACGGCTACTTCGTGAATGGCTTCGCCTTCCACGTGGTAGAAATCCAGAACCCCAGGGGTAATGGTATTGGGATCCCGTGCCCAGGCATCCTGCTCGGTCCAACTCGCCTGAAAGCGCAGGGGCTTCAACCAGGGATGGCCCACGGGATGCAAGCCCCACTGCTCCGCAATTTCACGCTCGAAGAGGTGGGCTTGAGGGCAGGTGGGAGTCATGGAGGGGAATTGCGTCGATGGGAACTGGGTACGAATTACGCCGAATTCGTGACTAGCCTCCAAGGCCAGTACAGCGTAGCCCGCGCCTGCGCGGTCGGTGCAAAGGCAGGCCAACCGGGCGCCTCCATCCACTTCGGTGTGGATGGCTCTCTGAAAGGCCGCGAATTTCAAGGTGGGAATATCGGCTAGAGGGCGCGCTTCACCGTTGGCAAGCATGGTCATCATGGCTTGCCCTCCACCAACAGCGCGGCCCGTGTGAGCAGATTGTCGAGGGGCTTGGGAAGCCAAAGCCCAAGCATCAGCGCCAACAGAAGCGCCACGGCGGCCGGGGCCGTGGTGCCGAAAGTATCTCGGTAGGGGGTGCGAACGCGGGAACGGCTCGGAAGGCCTTGGAGCACGGGTAGGATCACGCTACCCATGGCGATGAACAGGAAACCCAAAAGAATCAGGAATGCCGCCCCGGCCGCAGGATGGCCCCCTTGGATGGCCGCGGTGCTGATGCCGAAAATGGCGACAAAGGGCGCGAAGGGTGGGGAGCAGGTGATGGCGATAAAGCCCAGCAGGAAGAGCCACGCGGATACCGGCGCACGCCGGAAGGCACCGGTAATGGCATGCACGCCGTGGCTGGAATAGCAGCGCACGATATTGCCCGATGTCAAAAACAGCACGATCTTCACCATGGCGTTGGCGGCCACGTGGTACAGGGCAAAGCGGGTGGCAGCACCGCCAATGCCGATGCCGAAGGCCAGAATGCCCACGTGCTCCACACTGGAATAGGCCAGCAGGCGCCGTAGGTCGGTCTGGCGAATCATGAAGACGCAGGCCCAGCCCATGCTCAGTAGGCCCATGGCAATGAGCAGGCTGCGGGCGAAGGGGCCTTGGCCAGCGGCGGCTACCACTGAGTACATGCGGCACAGGGCGAGAAAGGCGCAACTGGTCACCCCGCCCGCCAGGATGGTGCCGACGATGCCTGGGGTTTCACCATAGGCATCGGGCTTCCAAGTATGCATGGGTGCCAAGCCCATCTTGGTGCCGTAGCCCACCAGGACCAGCACAAAGCCCGCCTTCAGCCAGTTGGCGGGCAGGGTGTGCGCATGGGCGATCAAGCGATCGAAGTAGAGGGGCTCCCCCAGTCCACCCAGGTCCGCCGCGTAGGCGATGAAGAAGGTGCCGAGCAGCGCCAAGGCCAACCCTACCGACCCAATCATCAGGAACTTCCAGGTGGCTTCCAGGCTCCGCTTGTTGTGGTTGTAGTAGATCAGTGGAGTCGTCATGAGCGTCATGGCTTCCATGCCCACCCAGAGCACGCCGGGATGCCGAGAGGTGGCGGTGAGGCTGGCCATGGAAAGAAATCCCAGCATGCAGACGCCGAACACCGCGTAGTCCCGCTCGGGCCGCAGGGCCAGATACGCCGGTGCGTAGAAGGCGCAGATCAGAAACAACACGCTGACGATCAGCAGAATCCAGCCTCCGAGAGGATCCAGCCGGAACCAGACATCCGGGGGCAGGTTGTAGGTGGTGGAGAGAGCCACGATCACCAAGGCCAAATGCAGACTGCCGACTACCGGAAGCACCCGGGCCCTGCGAATGCCGGGCTTCATGAACCAGACCACCAGGGCCGCGAGAAGGGGGAGGTTGATGAGCGCGAGATACATCTAGTCCCTCAAGTGCGCCAGGCGCTGGGTGTCCTGGGAATCAAAGGCCTGCTGGATGTGGTTGATGACGATGCCCATGACGAAGATTCCCACCACGAGATCCAGCAGCACACCGGTCTCCACCAGCAGGGGCATGTTCTTTACCAGGAGCAGCGAGAAGAGATACACGCCATTTTCGAGCACCAGATAGCCCACCACTTGGGTCAGCGCCCGGCGGCGGGTGGTGAGAATCAAGAAGCCGGTGAACAGGGTGGTGAGCGAAGCGGGCACGAACAGGGT
>JAUYES010000099.1 GCA_030691225.1 Holophaga sp.
CAGAAGGAGGGCTACCTGCGCTGGGATTCGCTCGGCGAATTCTCGGCCTTCGCGGCTTCGCTGGAGCATGTCGCCAATGCCTTCAAGAATGCCAAGGTGGCGGTGCTGGCCGAAACGCTGGACCTCGCCATCGCCAAGTTCCTCGACAACGACAAATCCCCTGCCCGCAAGGTCGGCCAGATTGACAACCGGGGCAGCCACTTCTACCTCGCGCTGTACTGGGCCGAGGCCCTGGCAGGCCAAACCAAGGATGCTGAACTGAGGGCCCGATTCGCGAAAGCCGCTCAGCAACTCCTTGAAAACGAAACCAAGATCAATCAGGAGTTGATCGCGGCCCAAGGCCAGCCCGTGGACATGGGCGGCTATTACCATCCGAGTTTCGAAAAGACGTCAAAGGCCATGCGCCCTAGTCCGACCCTGAACGCGATCATCGACGGCATAGCCTAGACGTTTGTCTGAAACCAACAAAGACGGGGTCCATTTCGGTGGGCCCTCTTTGTTTTCCCCCGCCAAGAAAACCACTCCCCTTTTTCCATGGTTCAGGGAATTCCTTGGCCGCATGGTGTCAGAGAAGGCGATTGGGGCACCTTTGATTCCCGGCCACAAAACCCCGCGTTGTGGTGCGCGTGGGGATGGCCTTCTGCTGGTGGAACTCCGCAAGGTATCCCACTTTGAAGTTCACGAAGAACAGGTATAGACATGGATGGGAAGCGAGCGTTTGTTGACGCAATGGAAGAGCCTCACCGAAGTGGAATCGGCCTTCCCGATGCAGGCTTGATGCGAATCAACCGGAGTGCGCTGGTGCGACCCGAAGCCATCACCGGCGTGTGGCCCCTTTGGGGTGGGCGAGCGATGGCGAGACTAGGCTCTGACATGGAATTGGAAGTCAGTCGAAGTTCCACACCGGCCTTGAAGGAACGATTTGGGATCAAGGGCGATTTTTATCGGAAGGAGGAGGATTGATCCGAGTGAGCCTCACTCCACCTGCGTGGCGGGCATGTGGGCGCCGTTCTGATGCAGAGTCAGCTTTTGGGCGAAGATTTCAGATGGCCCTCCGCTGATAGCACCAGACGGACAGGCGCAGGGATCCGAAACCGAGCATCAGCACCACAAGGCAAACTACAAGGTCGAATGCGGGTTGGTCCAGCCAGCGGGTTGCAAAAGCCGCCAGAAGATCCACGCAGCCACTGGCGCCCTCCCATGCCAGGGCTCCGGCCGGAAGGAGAATCGCGATAGCCGCAAAGATCATCAAGCCCCGGGAAGGCCCGAAACGATAGACCAAGGGCAGAAAAATGAAGATGCCCAGCGCCGAAAAGGTTCCGCCCAGGGCCACGATCCCCAGTGCTCTCGGCCTAGGCAGTGGGGCCCAGGCTGGCGCTAAACCATGCGCTATCCAGGCTATGGCCAGTGGCAAGGCCAGACCAAAGGCCAGCCCAATGAGGCTTGTGAGGTATTTGGCCCGTACCACTTGGCAGCGAGAAATGGGAAGGGATAGCAGAAAGCCTTCGACTGGCAGGGTCAGGCCCTGCAGCGTGACGATGGCGGTGGCGAGGTAGGTGATGAAGAGGGTGATGAAGATAAAAGGAATCGGTTGGGCCCCGTGTTGGATGATCACGAGTTGGGCTAGGTACATGGCGAAGATGGGCGAGCCCTGGAGGAGCAGGCGGCGATTGAGGGTCCAACCCATTTTGATCAGCGGCAGCATGGGGCCTCCTCGGGGCAAGGGCTTAGTTCGCGGCCGTGGAAATAGACCAGATCCTCCAAGCTGGGGCGTTCTAGCAGGGCGCCTTTCGGCAGCATGGGAGCCAGGGTTTCGGCATTTCGGCAAAGCAGGGTCAGGCCCAGCTCAGTGCGCTGGCCGCCCTGTACGCGAGCGCTGAGCGGTCCCGCCAGGAGTTCCTCACCGCCCTTCACCAGGGCCCAGGATTCCAACAGCTCATCCTTGGTGCCCGCCAGCATGATCCGGCCTTCCTTCAGGAAAGCCACGTGATCGGCCACCCGTTCCAGATCCGAAGTGATGTGCGTGGAAAAGAGCACGGCCTTGCCTTCGTCCTGGATGATCTCCAGCAGCAGATCCAATACTTCGCGCCGAGCGAGGGGATCCAGGCCCGACGTGGGCTCGTCCAGGAGCAGCAGTTCCGCCTCATGGCTGAGGGCCAGCGCCAGAGCTGTTTTCATGCGGGTGCCTTGGCTGAGTTTGCTGAAGGGGGTCTTCAGGGGCAGTTCGAAGTGGGCGCAGAGGCGGCGAAAGGTGGCTTCGTTCCAGGTGCGGTAGAAGGGGGCCACCACCTGGCCCAGTTCCATGATCCGCAGATGGCCGAAGAGGGTGGGGCTTTCCTGCACGAAACCAATGCGCTGGCGAAGCGATTGGCCCTCGGTGAGCCCATTTTGGCCGAACATGTGAATCTCACCGGCATCGGGTTTCATGAGGCCCAGCACTAGGCGGAGCAGCGTGGATTTTCCCGCGCCGTTGGCCCCCACAAGGCCTGTGATGGTGCCGCTCGGCACGTTGAGGTCCACGTTCTGGAGGGCAAAGGCACCCAGGGCTTTGGAGAGATTCCGGATTTCCAAAAGATTCGTCATGGCTAGAGATCCCGAGCCGCAAGGGCCCTGGTGGCCAGATGGAAAGAAAGGGCGAAGAGGGTCAGCAGCAGGAGGGTGTGCTGGTGCGTGTGGGTTCCGAAGTGCACCACGATCTTTTGGATCACATTCCAGATTCCAAAGTGGATCTGAGGTGGGAGGAACTGGGTGAGAGATAGCGCCGTGCCCAGCGTGAAGAGAATGCCGAAGGCCGCCGCGAGTCCCATGCCATCCCAGCGCAGGACAAAGGGAAGGAAGAATCCGAAGCACCAGAACAGTGCCCAGCCCAAAAATCGCATCAAGTCGGCCGGGGGCATGCTGGGCCAAGTGCGGGTGATCAAGGCGATGACCAGATTCGAAAGGATCAACAGGAGGGTCGGCAGCAGGAATCCTTCCACCATGCGCGCCTGCACAATCTGGTGGCGGGCCACGGGCAGTCCCACAAGCTCGGCCAGAGAGCCCGCATGATGCTCCCGCAGGTGGATGATCAGGGGGAGGAAGGCCGCAAAAACGAAGCCCAGCACCGGGCCGAAGATGGGTAGCTCGGGATTAAATGGATAGAGCCCTGCCATGACGAGAGCAAAAAGGAAGGGCAACAGCAGCGCATCGTAGTGCAGGCGCAGATCGCGGTTGAGCAGTTCAAGCAGCATGGGGATTGCTCCTTCCCAGCAGCACCAGCATGTCTTCCAAGCTGGCGCGCTCCACCAGGGCTTTTTCGCCAAAATGATCCCGGGCACCGGCGGCGTTATCGGTCAGCGCCTCGAAGCCGTGGGGTGTTTCCCGCAGGCCCTGAAAGGCGCGGCGCACCTTTTCGTCCAGCAGATCCAGACCGCCCTTCACTAAGCCCCAGCGTTCTTTCACGTTGTCCTGGGTATCGGAAAGCACCACCTGGCCGTTTCGCAAAAAGGTCACGTAATCGGCGCTGCCTTCCAGATCGGAGGTGATATGCGTGCTGAAGAGGATGGCGCGGCGCTCATCCAGACGCTGGGAAAAGCGCTGAAGCAATTCGCGGCGGAAGACCGGATCCAGGCCCGTGGTGGGTTCGTCCAACGCCAGCAATTCCCAGTCACGGCTGAGGGCCAGCGTGAGCGCGAAGCGCGTGCGTTGACCCAGGGAAAGCTCCTTGCCTTTCTTGCGGGGGTCCAGACCGAAGTCGGCCATCAGGCCCTTCCAGTGACCCTCGTTGAAATCGGGGTAGAAGGGCGCGTAGACATCCTTCAGCGTGGAGAGGCGAGCGCCGGGCGTGAACTTGGGTTCATCGGCCACATAGGCGATGCGGCGGCGAAGTTCGGGGCCATCCTTCGTCAGATCCCGGCCTTGAAAATTTACGGTGCCGTTGTCCAAGTGAACGAGGCCCAGGATGGCCTTGATGAGGGTGGTCTTGCCGGAACCGTTGGGCCCCAGCAGGCCCATCATGGTGCCGGGCTGCACGGCGAGGTTGACCCCATCGAGCGTGAAGGCCTTGAAGCGCTTGGTGAGGCCGCGCAGGTGGAGGATGGGTTCAGGCATGGTCCGGCTCCAGGAGCAGGTCGAGCATCTGTTTCAGATCCTTGGGGGAAATGCCGGCGGCCTCGGCCTCTTTCATGGCTTCCCGCAACTTACCTTCCACGGCGGCCACCCGTTTTTC
>JAUYES010000104.1 GCA_030691225.1 Holophaga sp.
AGTGGCAGATTTCTTCCCTGGCCAGAAACCTCGATCGCATCCTGCGCTCCGACGAGAATGCTCCCACCAAGGAAGCCTTTGAGGTTTCCTTTCTCGAACCGGTAAACATTTACCTGCAAACGGAACGGGCCGTGAAATACGGTTTCCTCTTCGTAGGCATGACCTTTGCGGGATTTTTCTTTTTTGAATTGCTCAAGCGCCTGCGCATTCATCCCATGCAATATCTGCTCGTGGGCTTTGCCCTGGCGATGTTCTTCCTACTATTGCTTAGCCTCACGGAACACATCCCATTCCTCTGGGCTTACGTGATTGCGAGTTCGGCCTCCATCTTGTTGTTGGGCGCCTACCTAGTGCACGTGCTCCAGAACGCCCGCCACGGCCTTGGGTTCGCCACCGGGCTCACGTTGTTATTCGGTGTGCTCTTCGGGCTGCTCATGTCCGAGGACAATGCTCTGCTGATGGGCTCAGTCTTGCTCTTCGCCGCCTTGGCCACGGTGATGCTGGCGACACGGAAACTCAACTGGTACGGGATCTCCGAAACCCAGCCCTGTCCTCCGCCGATACCAAGATCGGGTAGCGATGCTCGCTAAAAATCGGTTCGGAAAAGACCGAAATGCCCAATAAGGATCACCATGAGCAACCGCAACGCCTGCCTTGCGGTTGCTCCGTGGTGACTCTTTTCGTTATGGGGCTACGGCCGGCTTGATACCTGCAGCTGTGGTATCCAGCAGCTTCTTCATGGTGCTGTCCGAAAGGGTGCCCGTGCGGCCCATGTAGAGGGTGTAAAGGCTTGGGGCTGACTCGGGTGCCGCGTTCTTGGGAAGAAAGGCCCCCAGAGTCATGGCGATATCGGTGCGGCCATCCTTGGCGAAGGCCGTGCGGGTGTGGGGATGGCGCTTCTGGGCAATCTCGCGCCACGATTTCTGGAAGCCATCCGCCATTCCCTCTTCGGGCTTTGGGTTATTGATCCACACGAAGTAATTGTCGCCCTCATCCTCGCTATAGGCGAGTCGCCTCAAGTCCCAAGGGGCCGCACTGCCGGCCTTGGTAAAGCCCAGGTAGAGCCCCAGAGTGTCGTTGGGGGCCAGGGCGTGGGTACGCCCATCCAAATCCATGCTGATCCAAGGTGAACGAAGCTGCAGCGACTTCCCGGCCTCAAACGTGAATCGAAGTTCCTTGAAGGCATCGGGATGACGTTCTGAACGCAAGGCCAGGTAGGGACCCCAGTCCTTCAACCGGGCGGTGTACGGCACATACAGAAAATCAAGAATTTTCCTAAGGTCATAGGTCCAGGTCTCGATCTTGGCGCTACCGGTTTGCATGAGCACGCCCAGAAGGCCCGTTGGGGTAGGCGTGCTGTACATGAGTAGGACCTGGTCAGAGAATTCCATATGCCAGATATCCAGGCGCCAAGGGCGGCCATAGCGATCCTTGTGCTCCAAGGTGCGCATGGGCTCACCCAAGGAGGTGATGCGGATCTTTTCCCCGCCCATCTCGCGGGGAACATTGAGCCCCTTGAATACCAGATCGATGGCGACGCGGGGTTTTTCGACCAGATCCACATAGCTCACCGTATCGGGCCGTTTGATCTGCATGAGGACAACACCACAGGTGCTCGCCGTAACGAGGCGACCATTGTTACCAAGATCGAAGCTGTTGGTTTTGACATCGGTAATGGCCCAGCGACCGGAGTTCGTATCCTTATAGACCACTTCGGGGAAGCTGCTGGTGGGCGTGTCGTAGATGACATCCAGCGAAGATGCCCCCTTGGGGAACAGCTCCTTCTGCTCCGCAAACAGGGCCTCCATATCATGTTCGTAGGTGCCTTGGCGCTTTTGAAAAGCCTTTGATCGCAGTTCGCGATAACCCATGGGCAGAGGGTATTCAAAGGCGCTGGTGAGGAGCTTGGACTTTTCCGGAAAGAGGTTGAAGGAATAGGCAACCTTGTTGAAATACGCCGCGGTGCTGGGTTTGAGTTTGGCGATCTCAGCAGTGGGCAGACTATAGCTCAGGTTATCCTTGCGCTGAGTTACCACTCCGATGACCCGACCCTGGGGGTTGAGCAGCGGACCACCGGAATTTCCGGCATTCACATCCGCGGAACTCTTGAGCCAGGACCAGGCTCCATCGAGGGCCTCGGGCAGCGTGCCAATGAGTTCACCCCGGCGCACCACGATACCCTCGCCATAGGCATTGCCGGCCGTAAACACGGGCCGATTCATTTCAAAGGTAGGTTCCAACTCCAGCCACTGCTCAAAGGTGCGCCCTTTCACCGTGAAGCGAACGATATCCCGGTGCTCATGAGCCAGCAGGATCTGATCGACTTCGTAGACTCTCTGCTCCGCATCCCGAATGTAGTAGCGCGGGTAGCTGAGCAATTCCTGGGTCAGATCCAGCACGTGGAAGGCCGTGATCAGTTCGGTGGCAGACACGGCAAAGGCGGTACCAATGGAAAAATATTTGTCATTGCGAATGTGGAAGGGCACCTGCTCCCACGGCAGCTCCTTTTCATAGGTCAGGGAATCCTTTTCGGGTCGAGGAATCACCACCTCGAAACAGGAAGCCAACAATCGTTTCTTAACGGCGGAAGTGAGTTCCGTGATGGCCTCACCCACGGCGGGCTTGGCCACTTCCCCCTTCACCAACGACTTGGCGCCATTGTTCTTCGGTGGCTTGGCCGTGGGCTGGCCCCCATGGGAAACCGCAAACATCGCAAGAGACAGGCCAAGGAGGCAAAGGTATCGCATTCCGTATCCCCAAAGGGTCCCAACCCCTTTGGGAGTCGAGATCAGTGAACCTATCATCACATAATCTCTTTGCCAGATCTGCCCAGCCAACCGCCAGCTTCCCGTAGGATGAAAGGACGCTTGGAATCGAGCACAAGGGAAAAACAGAATGCTGAATCAGCCAGAATCATGTTTTTTGCTCAAGGTGACTCGTTGAGTAGCACCTCTCATGAGCGCTTGCATGGGCTGGATATCCTACGGGGCTTGATGGCGCTATCGGTGGCGG
>JAUYES010000109.1 GCA_030691225.1 Holophaga sp.
AAAATACGGCCTCGCGCCAGCCTACGCCATCTGCCACCCGAAAGAAGGGGGCCGAGAGCGCGCACAGCAGAAAGGCCGCGGCGTAAACCCCCATAAGGGTCACCATGGGGTTGCCCCCTGATGGGATGATTTTTTGACCCACGTGATAGACCACTAGGCCCAGGGTCGCGATGGTGAGGGAGAGATAAAGGTGCCGCATGAATTACCTGTCGGAGTGAGACGTCGGTCGTCTCTTGGAACTCTACCGGTATCGGCGACCGCGATGCGAGATTGTGAAAAAGTTAGTGGGTGAGCTGCAGGCAATGCGCGCGAATGCGTTTGCCTAGTTCTGCCGTTCCCACGTGCCGTTTGGCGCCGCGCAAATCCGGGGTGCCCCAGCCTTCGGCCAGGGTTTCGGCCAGGGCCTTTTCCAGCGTGGAGGCTTCCCTTTCAAGGCCCAGGCTATGCCGCAGCAGCATGGCGGCGCTGGCGATGGTGCCGAAGGGGTTGGCCACATCTTTTCCGGCCAGGCTCGGTGCGGAGCCGTGGATGGGTTCATAGAGGCCAACCTTGCCGCCCAGGGATGCGCTCGGCAGAAGCCCAAGGGAACCGCCCAGCACGGCGGCTTCGTCGCTCAGGATGTCGCCGAACAGGTTTTCCGTGAGGATCACATCGAAGTGTGTAGGGTTCGTGACCAGCAGCATGGCGGCGCTATCCACGTATTGATGTTCCACCTTCACATCTGGGTAATCCTGGGCCACCCGGTTCACCGTGGCGCGCCACAGGCGTGAGGATTCCAGCACATTGGCTTTGTCCACCGAAGTCAGAAGGCCGCGCCGTTTTTGTGCAGCCTCGAAGGCATAGCGGGCGACTCGCTCCACTTCCCAATCGGCATAGGCCATGGTGTTGATGCCTTGGGTGGCCGTCAACGAGCGCGGTTCACCGTAATAGAGGCCACCGGCCAGTTCGCGCACGATCAGGAGATCGGTGCCACGAACGATTTCTGGCTTCAGTGGGCTGCTGTCCACCAGGGCCTCGAAAATGTGAACGGGACGGAAATTGGCAAAACACCCCAGGGCCTTGCGCAATCGGAGCAGGCCCGCTTCGGGGCGCTGGTGGGAAGGGATGGCATCCCAGGCAGGACCGCCCACCGCCCCGAGCAGCACCGCATCGGCCCCCAGGCAGGCCGCTTCGGTGGTCTTGGGAAGGGGATCCCCACAGGCCTCCACGCCCGCACCACCCACGGGGTGTTCCTCGAATTGCAGACCCAGGTGGCCATCCTGATCCAGCAGCTTCAGGGAGGCCACAGCCTCCCGGGTTACTTCCGGACCGATGCCATCCCCAGGCAGAACGACGATTTTTCGGCTCATGCGGCACCTCCCTTGAGGCGCGATACCAAGTAAGGCAGCAGCCCACCTGCTTCTAGGAACGTTTTGGCGAAGTCCGTCAGAGGCACGAAGGTGAAGGTTTCGCCAGAATCGGGGGCGTGAATAACCCCTCCTTCCAAATCCAGCTCTAGTCTTGCGCCATTCTTGATGTGGGCCACAGCCTCGGGGCACTCGATGGCCAGGTAGCCGTTGTTGAGGGCGTTGCGGAAAAAGATGCGGGCATAGCTGGAAGCGATGACTGCCTTGATGCCCGCCCCGCGCAGGGCCCAGATGGCGTGCTCGCGGCTGGAGCCGCAACCGAAATCTTCGCCCGCCACGATGAAGTCACCGGGCTGAATCTTGTTCAGAAAGTCGGGATCGATATCTTCCATGGCGTGTTTAGCGAGTTCTGCTTCCTCATGAACATTGAGATAGCGGGCGGGAATGATTTCATCCGTGTTGATGTGAGCCCGTGAATAAACATGGGCACAGCCTTGCAGAATGGTTGGCATGGTCATGGTGGCTCCTACACGCCCCAGAGCTGTTGCTCTGCGGTGGTGAAATTGCAATCTTCGGGAAGGTAGTCGCGGGGATCGGCCAAACCCCCAGCAATGGCGGTGGCGGCGGCGGTGGCGGGGCTGGCCAGATAGACATTGGAACTGGGATGGCCCATGCGGCCGGTGAAGTTGCGGTTGGTGGTGGATAGGCACGTCTCGTCGCTTCCGAGCACGCCCATATGGCCACCCAGGCACGCGCCACAGGTTGGCGTGGAGATCACGCAGCCAGACTCGGCAAAGATATCCATGAGTCCTTCCCGCATGGCCTGTTTCCAAACGGTGGTGGTGGCGGGCACCACGATGGTGCGGGTGCCCTTGGCCACCTTGTTGCCCTTGAGGATGGAGGCGGCAATGCGGAGATCCTCGATGCGGCCATTGGTGCAACTGCCGATATAGACCTGATCCATTTTTACGGGACCTGCTTGAGCGATGGAGGTGCCATTGCTGGGCAGGCCCGGCAGGGCCACCATGGGTTCCAGTTGGTCCACGCGGATGAAAAACTCGGCGGCATATTCCGCGTCGACATCACTCTCGTAGCGCACACCCTTTTCCGGGGTGCGTTCGGCCAAATAGGCCTCGGTGATGGCATCCACGGGGAAGATGCCACTCTTGCCACCGGCCTCGATGGCCATGTTGGTGATGGTGAAGCGGGCTTCCATGCTGAGGTAGGGCAGGGCGCTACCGCGGTATTCCATGGCCATGTAGCGGGCACCATCCACGCCGATGCGGCGGATGATTTCCAGAATGATGTCCTTGCTGTAGACGCCGCGCGGAGGCTGACCTTCCAGATTGAAGCGGATGGATTCAGGCACTCGGAACCAGAGTTCACCCGTGGCCAAACCTGCCGCGAGATCGGTGCTGCCGACGCCCGAGGCGAAAGCGCCCAGCGCCCCCATGGTGGTGGTGTGGCTATCGCCGCAGATGATCGTCATGCCGGGGTGCACATGGCCCTGCTCCGGAGCCAGGGCGTGGCAGATGCCGTGGTTGCCCAGCTCGTAGTAGCGTTCGATGCCCTGTTCTTCGCGCCACTGGCGCAGGGATTTCGTGAGCTCGGCGCTCTGAATATCCTTGTTCGGCACGAAATGATCGGGCGTCACCAGGATCTTGGTGGGGTCCCACACCTTGGTAATGCCGAGTTTCTTCAGCATGGCCACGGCTGGAGGCGTGGTCACCTCGTGACAAACCACCAAGTCCAGCTTGGCGTTCACGATCTCGCCGGGGCGCACGGATTCGAGGCCCGCGTGGGCGGCGAGGATTTTTTCGGTGATGGTCATGGGCATGGGAAATCCTTCAAACGTAAACGGCTTTCAGTTGCTGGGCATGGAGAGCCTTGTTGACGGCATACAGATAGGCGCGGGCGGCGCCCTCGATGATGTCGGTGCTGGCGGCCTTGCCGGTGAGGATGCAGCCTTCGATTTCGACCTTCATGAAGACTTCGCCCACGGCATCGCTGCCCTGACTCACGGCTCGAACTTGGAAGTCCAACACTTCCCCACGAACACCGGTGAGGCCTGCGATGGCATCCACCAAGGCTGCCACTGGCCCATCGCCGTGCCCCGTGCCGCTGAGCTCTTCCGCATCATTTTTGGAATCGGGCTTTAACGAAACCAGCGCATGGCTGTAGCCCTGGGTGCCTGCGGTGACTTGCGCCAAGCGCAGCTTCCAAGCTTCGGGAATATCACTCAGGCCATCCCGGAGAATGGCGGTGAGGTCTTCTTCAAAGACTTCCTTCTTGACATCGCAGAGCTTGGTGAACAGCTTGTAGGCCTTCTCCAGCTCAGGCTTGGCCAGCTCGTAGCCCATTTCTGAAAAACGCTGCGCCAAGGCCGCGCGGCCGCTGTGCTTGCCCAACACGATGTGTTGGACTTTCACGCCCACGCTTTCAGGGGTCATGATTTCGTAGGTGGTGCGATTGCGCAGCACGCCGTGTTGATGGATGCCACTCTCGTGGGCGAAGGCGTTTTTCCCCACGATGGCCTTATTGGGTTGGGGATGCACGCCGGTGATGTTGGCTAAGAGCTGGCTGCTGCGGGAAATTTCCGAACTGTGGATCCTGGTGGAGTAGGGCAGACGATCCTGGCGCACCTTCAGGGCCATGACGATTTCTTCGAGCGCTGCATTGCCCGCCCGTTCGCCGATGCCATTCACCGTGCATTCCACCTGACGAGCACCAGCTTCGATGGCGGCCAGGCTATTGGCCACGGCCAAGCCGAGATCGTTATGGCAGTGCACGCTGAGGATGGCCTGCTGGATATTGGGAACTTTGTGCATGAGCGTGCGAATGAGGTGGGAGTATTCCGCAGGCGTGGTGTAGCCCACGGTGTCGGGAATATTGATGGTGGTGGCGCCTTCGCGGATGACCGCTTCCACTACTTCGCAGAGGTATTCAGGGTCGGTGCGTGTGGCATCTTCGGCGCTGAACTCAACATCCGAGCAAAGAGTGCGGGCGTAGCGAACGCCAGCGATGGCCATGGCCAGAGCCTCTGATCGGGTCATTCGCAACTTGTGTTCCAAATGGATATCCGAGGTGGCGAGAAAGGTATGGATGCGCGGATGGGCACTGTCCTTGAGCGCCTCCCAGGCCCTATCTATATCGGCGGGCAGGGCGCGGCAAAGGCCCGCCACGATGGGCCGTCGAAGGGTCTTGGCAATGGCTTGCACGGCTTCGAAATCGCCCTCGGAGGCCACGGGAAATCCCGCCTCCACCACATCTACTCCCAGGCGTTCCAATTGGAGCGCCATGCGGAGCTTCTCTTTCAGGTTCATGGAACAGCCCGGGGATTGCTCGCCGTCCCGGAGTGTGGTGTCGAAAATGCGGATATGCGTTGGGCCCATGGAGGCCTCCCTGGAGTCGATGCTAGGACTGGAAATGGATATATAAAAATGATAAAAACAAACATAGTAATGATAAAAACTAATAGGTGATGCCATGGAATTCGATCAGCTCAGTTTCTTTTTGGCGGTGGCACAGGAGGGCAGCTTCACGCGTGCCGCCGAGAAGGTGGGTCGCACTCAGCCCGCGCTGAGCCTAGCTTTGAAGCGCTTGGAGGAGGAACTCGGCGAGCGCTTGTTGGACCGTGGCAATCGCAATGTGGTGGTCACGGAGGCCGGGCGGGTACTCCAAAACTATGCGCAACGCTTGCTGTTTCTTCGGGAAGAGGCGCAGAGCGCAATCTCCGAATTGCGGGGGCTTTTGCGAGGGCGCCTGCGCATCGGCGCCAATGAAAGCACCAGCCTATATCTGCTGCCCGATCTGCTGGTGGCCTTCCGGCAGGCCTATCCGCAAATCAAGGTCGAAGTCTTCCGGAGTAATTCCGAGGCCATTCCCTCCCAGGTGCTGGAATACGGCCTGGACGTGGGTTTCATCTCCTTCGATCCCGGCACGGTGGGTTTAGCCAGCGATCTTGTGTTGCGGGATCCGCTGGTCTTGGTGGTACCGCCCAAACATCCGCTGGCGCGCAAGCGCCAAGTGAAGGTGACAGAACTGGGGGAAGAAACCTTTGTGGCCCACAACGCCAAGACGCCAGCCCGCACGCGGCTGGTGGAATTTTTTGTGGAGCACGACACCCCACTGAATATCGCCGTGGAGCTTTCAACCATCGAAACCATCAAGGCCTTCGTGGTGCGAGGCGCAGGTCTCGCGATTCTGCCGCGCATGAGCGTGGTGGATGCGATTTCGGATGGGCGCCTTAAAGAAGTGCGAATCGAGGGGCTGAAGATAGAGCGGGCCATCCGCGTGGTCCATCGGCCCGAGGCGGAACTGAGTCACACGGCCTTGGCTTTTCTGGAGTTGGTGCGTGTGAACCAGCGGAAGAAAAAAGGCTGATCTTTTCAAATTCATGGGTCCCACTCATGACAGAATTTGCCCAATCTGGAGGTTGCCGGCTGTGCGTCACCTGCTTCGTTTCTGGGCAATGTTGTTCCTCTTTTCAGGATTGGGAGGATGCCCGACGATTCGGGCTCAGGACATTCGCGCGGGGCTTCCCCATGTTGTGAACTACTCGCCCGAGGATTACGGGGCCGAGACCCAGAACTGGGCTGCTGTGCAGGATCACCGAGGCCTGCTTTATGTGGCCAATAATCAGGGGGTTCTGGAATTTGATGGGGAAGCTTGGCAACTCATCAAAATTGGGACCAACCTTGCGGCTCGCAGTTTAGCGGTAGACGCTTCTGGGCGCGTCTTTGTGGGAGCGTTGGGGGATTTTGGCTATCTCCAACCGGACGCCAAGGGGCAAATGAAATTCGTCTCCCTTGCTGCGCTGAGTCGGCTGGCTCAGGCTGAAATTGGGGATGTGATCACCACCGCAGTGAGCTCGGAGGGCACTTTTTTTCAGAGCGCTCTGGGAGTGTTTTTGGTTGCCTCTGGAAAGCTCCAGATCCATAAACCCACGACTCGCTTTCATCTGAGTTTTGTGGTGCACGATCGATTTTTTGTTCGAGAACGAGGTAAGGGGCTACTCGAATTAAAAAGCGGCCAGTTGGTTTTGGTGGAAGGTGGGGAGATCTTCCAGGATGATCGCGTTTTTTGCATGTTGCCGAGGGGTGCAGGAGAGATCCTGGTGGGATCGCAGCTTGGAGGATTTCAGGTCTACCGCCCTTGGGAACTGCCCCCGGAACGCTTTGTGAAAGCCCCTGGCTTCTCGGATCTTGAGAAGATCTTGAAGCCTCAAAAAGTCAGTATCTGTGATCTTCTTCCCGATGGGCGCATCGTGCTGGGCACTACCCAGAGTGGGCTCTATATTCTCAGCCCCAACGGCAAGATTCAATATCACCTCGACAAGGCGCAGGGGCTTCAAGACAACAGCGTTTATTACGTGTATGTCGATCATTGGGGGAATGTGGTTGCCTGTTTGAATGTGGGCATTTCCATGGTGGAAGTATCCACTCCCTTTACTTTCGTGGATGGGCGCCTTGGTATTTCAGGCAGCGGGAATGCGGCCTTCTGGCATCCCGGCCGACATCCGGGCGAGAAGGATCAACTGGTGTGTGGAACCTCCCAGGGGTTGTTTCTCCGAGACGCAGGTGATCTCGGCTTTCGCAAGGTGCCTGGTTCCCAGGAAACTTGGGCCATTCGGAAGGCTCAGGGCGTTCTTCTGGTTTGCCATAGCGATGGTGTGGCAGAACTGAAGGGAGGCCAGCTGAAACCCATCCTCTCGGGACGAATTTGCATTTCCATGGTGTCTCCCCGAAACCGTCCTGACCTTGTCCTGGTCGGTACGCTGAACGGGATCACCGTGCTGGAGTTCACGCGCGGAGCCTGGCATGTCAAAGGGGAGGTTGCCGGGTTCGTTCGCAATGCCTTCAGCCTTTCCGAGGACATGGACGGGAGCATTTGGCTTGAAACACAAAACTCCGATGGCCTGTTCCGCCTTTTCTTTTCGGAGGATTATTCTCGGGTTTCGGAGCGCCACTACACAACCAAGCAGGGGCTTCCCGCGCTGGATGGCAACTTCCCCTTTCAAGGCCGGGATCAAGTTTTTTTCATGACGACCAAAGGGGCCTATCGATTTTTGGCCGACAGAGATGCCTTCGAGCCCGATCCGCGATTTCCGGAAACCGCCCAATCCACCCAGCCCATCCGTAGCGTGAGCCAGGATCAGAAAGGCAATTTGCTCATTGTTTCTCGCGACTTGATGGGGCGATACCTGCGTGAAGCTGGTGGGGGCTATCGGTTGGAGCGAGGCGCTCTTCCGCGGTTACGGGCCATGCGGCCCAGTGAATTTTCGACTGAATTAGTGGATGGAACACTTCTGATCGGTTTTAAGGATGGCTTCATCCTGGCGGATGAAGGCTGGGTGCCACCCAAGGCTCCGTCCTTCCGTGCATTCATAAGCAAAGTTCAAAACCCGGTGCACATGTTCTACGGAGGGGCTTGGAATGCTGCCGGGAAACTAGATGAGAAGGCTTTCCCTCCCTTGGTATTGCCCTTCCGATCTAACCTGATTCGTTTTGACTTTGGCGCCCCTTTTTTGC
>JAUYES010000100.1 GCA_030691225.1 Holophaga sp.
TGTTCCAGACTTCATCCTTGCTGTAAGGCGTGTTCAACAGGAAAGTGGCGCCCACACTCGCATTGCAGAGCATGTCGTATTTTTCGAGGAAGCTGGTCTGGTGGCAGGCGATGAAGTTGGCCTTCTTGATGAGATAGGCCGAACGAATACGCCGTGGCCCGAAGCGCAGGTGGGAAATGGTGACCGCGCCGGCCTTTTTGGAGTCGTACACGAAGTAGCCCTGACCAAAGTTGGGCGTTTCTTCGGCAATGATCTTGATGGAATTCTTGTTCGCACCCACGGTGCCATCGGAACCCAGACCAAAGAACATGGCGCGCTTGACGTCATCGGATTCGATATCGAATTCGTCATCCACCACCAAACTGGTGTGGGTGACATCATCCACAATGCCGATGGTGAACTGCGCCTTGGGAGCAGCCTTGGCCAGTTCGTCATAAACGGCCTTGACGTGGGCGGGCGTGAATTCCTTGCTGGAAAGGCCATAGCGTCCAGCCACCACCGCAGGATTCAGGGTCGTGGTGCCCTTGTCCTGAGCCTGGCGCAGGGCCGTGACGATGTCCATGTAGAGGGGATCGCCCAGAGCACCGGGCTCCTTGCAGCGATCCAGGACGGCGATCTTCTTGACGCTCTTGGGCAGGGCGTTGATGAAATGCTCGATGGAGAAGGGACGGAACAACCGGACCTTGAGGAGACCAATCTTCTCGCCCTTGGCCAGCGCCCATTCCACGTATTCGTGGGCTACATCGGCACCGGAACCCATCACGATCACCACACGATCAGCATCCGCAGCGCCGAAGTATTCGAAGAGCTCGTACTGACGCCCGGTCATCTTGGCGAACTTGTTCATTTCTTCCTGAACAATGCCAGGAGTCGCCGTGTAGTAGGTGTTGCAGGCTTCACGAGCCTGGAAGAACACATCGGGATTCTGGGCGGTGCCCCGAATCTGGGGACTATCGGGCGTGAGGGCCCGCTTGCGATGCGTGGCGACGAGCTCATCCGTAACCATGGACTTGAGATCTTCGTCATTCAGAACTTCGATCTTGCTTACTTCGTGGGAAGTACGGAAGCCGTCGAAGTAGTGCATGAAAGGAATCCGGCTGCGCAGGGTAGCGGCCTGGGAAATTAGGGCGAAATCGTGAGCCTGCTGAACGCTATCGGAGCTCAGCATGGCAAAGCCCGTCTGGCGGCAGCCCATGACATCGCTGTGATCGCCGAAGATGGACAGAGCGTGGGTGGCGATGGTGCGGGCCGTCACGTGCAACACGAAGGGCGTCAGTTCACCGGCGATCTTGTACATGATCGGGATAAAGAGCAGCAGGCCCTGGGAGGCCGTGAAGGAGGTCGTCAGCGAACCCGCCTGCAGGGCGCCGTGAACGGCACCGGCAGCGCCAGCTTCGGACTGCATTTCGACCACGGAAGGAATGGTGTTCCAGATGTTTTTCTTGCCCTGAGCGCTCCACTCATCGGACCATTCGCCCATGTTGGAGGAAGGGGTAATCGGATAGATCGCGATCACCTCATTGGTTCGATGGGCGACGGAGGCAGTGGCCTCATTTCCGTCGAGCGTGATCATGCGTCGTTCAGCCATGAAATTCCTCCTTCGTTTGCCTACTCGGTTACGTTCCGATTGGTATGCTTTGGCGCTTGGGAGACGGAAAAGGGCCCTGACTGGAGCCGTCTCACAAGCGCGAGTCTAGAATTGGCGCGGAATCTTGGCAAGGGTCAC
>JAUYES010000127.1 GCA_030691225.1 Holophaga sp.
CGGAATGGGCTCACGTTAAATATCAGAAACCAGATTTCCAGAAGATCGTCTACTACAGCGCTCCCAAACCCAAAGAAGCCAAATACCAGAGCCTGGACGAAGTGGATCCCGAACTGCTGCGCACCTTCGAAAAGCTCGGCGTACCCATGGATGAGCGCAAGGCCTTAGCGGGTGTGGCCGTGGATGTGGTCTTCGATTCCGTTTCAGTGACTACCACTTACAAAGAGCGCCTTGGCGCCATTGGCGTGATCTTCTGCTCCCTTTCGGAGGCCGTGCGCGAACACCCCGAACTCGTGAAGAAGTATCTCGGCAGCGTGGTGCCTTACGCCGACAACTTCTACGCGGCACTCAACAGCGCGGTCTTCACCGATGGTTCCTTCGTCTTCATTCCCAAGGGCGTCACCTGCCCCATGGATCTGAGCACTTACTTCCGTATCAACAACAAGGAATCGGGCCAGTTCGAACGCACCTTGATCGTGGCGGAAGAAGGCGCCAGCGTTAGCTACCTGGAAGGCTGCACCGCTCCGCAATTCGATACCAACCAGCTCCATGCGGCCGTGGTCGAACTCGTGACCTTGGACGACGCCAGTATCAAATACAGCACCGTGCAGAATTGGTACGCCGGCGATAAGGATGGCAAGGGCGGCATCTTCAACTTCGTGACCAAACGTGGGCTCTGCAAGGGCCGCAATAGCAAGATCAGCTGGACGCAGGTGGAAACCGGGAGCGCCATCACCTGGAAATACCCCAGCTGCCTGCTTGTGGGCGAGGGCAGCATCGGCGAGTTTTACAGCGTGGCCCTCACCAACCACAAGCAGCAGGCCGATACCGGCACCAAGATGATCCACATTGGCCGCAACACGAAATCCACTATCATCAGCAAGGGCATCAGCGCAGGGGAAAGTTCCAACAGCTATCGCGGCCTGGTCAAAATGCAGCCCAAGGCCGATGGGGCGCGCAACTTCAGCCAGTGCGATTCCATGCTGATTGGCCAGAAGTGCAGCGCCAACACCTTCCCCTACATCGAAGTGCAAAACAAATCCGCCAAGGTCGAGCACGAAGCCACCACCAGCAAGATTGGCGAAGAACAGCTCTTCTATTTCCAGCAGCGTGGCATCCCTGTGGAAGATGCCATTTCCATGATCATCAACGGCTTCTGCAAAGATGTGTTCCGCGAACTCCCCATGGAATTCGCCGTAGAAGCCACCAATCTCTTGTCGCTCAAGCTCGAAGGTTCCGTCGGTTAAACATTGGAGTTGAACATGCTCAGTATTCGCGGTCTGCGAGCTCGCATTGGGGATAACGAAGTGCTCAAGGGCATCGATCTGGATATCCAGGCCGGTGAAGTGCACGCCATCATGGGGCCCAACGGCTCCGGGAAATCCACGCTGGGCAAGGTGCTCGCGGGACATCCATCTTTCGAAGTGACCGGCGGCGAAGTGCTGTTCGAGGGCAAAAATCTCTTCGAGATGGCCGCCGACGAGCGGGCGCGGGCGGGCATTTTCCTGGGCTTCCAGCATCCCATCGAGGTTCCCGGCGTTAGCAACGCCAGCTTCATCCGCCTGGCCTACAACAAGAAGGCCGAGGCCGATGGGCGCGAGGAGTTAGACCCCCTGGAATTCGATGATTTCATCAGGGAAAAGCTGATCGAAGTCAAAATGGACCCATCCCTGCTCGATCGCAGCCTCAACGAAGGCTTCTCGGGTGGCGAGAAGAAACGTAACGAGATCCTCCAAATGGCGGCCCTGGAACCCAAGCTGGCCATTCTCGATGAACTGGATTCAGGTCTCGATATCGATGCCCTGCGCGTGCTTGGCGAAGCGGTGAATCGGCAGATGAAACCGGAGCGCGCCTTGCTGCTCATCACGCATTTCCCTCGCCTGTTGGAGACCATCCAGCCCCATCAGATTCACGTTCTGTTTAACGGTCGCATCGTGAAACGCGGCGGCAAGGAACTGGCCCTGGAACTCGAAGAGCGCGGCTACGACTGGCTAAAAACCGAAGATGCCGCACCGTTAAGCCCGGTGGGGAGGGCCTAATGGCCGCCCTCACCGAATGCTGCCTGCTCTCGGAGCTCCTGGCGGCGCCACGCCCCGCCGAGTGGGAAGTGCTGCGCCGATCAGCAGAGGCCCGACTCCAGGCCCAGGAACTTCCGACCTTAAAAGATGAGGACTGGAAATACACCGACCTGAAGGCTCTGCGCGAGACAGCTTTC
Source organism: Holophaga sp. (assembly GCA_030691225.1). GTDB lineage: Bacteria > Acidobacteriota > Holophagae > Holophagales > Holophagaceae > JAYREN01. The sequence goes on from JAUYES010000127.1 coordinate 2,216, forward strand.
ACGCCAGGGGTTTCCGCCGAAGTCGGTATAGCTGAGAACATCCTGCCCGAAGCGGTGGGAACGCGTCTGGTCTTCGTTAATGGGCATTTTGCCCCGCGCCTCAGCAACACTTCGGCCCTGCCACCGGGCGTGCGCATGCTGCCTTTGGCCACCGCCTCAGCCGCTGCCGGGAGCCTCGGTGCTTTGGCAACACCTGAATCCAGCGATATCTTCGCCAACCTCAACCATGCCCGCTTCACCGATGGCGCCTATCTGTTTGTGCCAAGAAATGTGCGCGTTGAAGCTCCGCTGCATGTGCTCTTCCTTTCGCATCAGGAGGGCGCCGCCGCCAGTTGTTCCCTGCCCCGCCTGCTTGTGGTGTTGGAGCGCGGCGCCCAGGCCCAGATTGTGGAGGAATACCTTGGCCGTGGTCAGTACCTCACCAATGCTGTGGTGGAAGTCCATCTGCACGAGAATGCCAACCTGACCCACGAGCGCGTCCAGCGCGAATCCAAGGATGCCATCCACATCGCAACCTTGGCTGCCCGCGTGGATAAGGGCGCCCGCTATGTTTCCCGCACCTTGAGCCTGGGCGCACGGCTAAGCCGTCAAACCCCGAAGGTGCGCATGGCCGAAGAAAGCGCCGAGTTGGAACTGCATGGCCTTGCTCTGCTGGATCAAGATCAGGTGGCCGATACCCATTCACTGATTGATCATTTGGTTCCCCATTGCTCCAGCCGTCAGTTGCACAAGACCATCGTGGATGGTCGTTCCAGAGGCATCTTTAACGGCAAGATCTTCGTCCACCCCGGCGCCCAACAGACCGATGCCCAGCAGCAGGCCCGCAGCCTTTTGCTCTCCGACCATGCCCGCGTGGATGCCAAGCCCGAACTCGAAATCTACGCGGACGATGTAAAGTGCGCCCACGGCGCCGCCATCGGCCAGTTGGATCCGGAGGAGTTGTTCTACCTCCAGAGTCGCGGCCTCAATCTGGAAACCGCTCGCAATTTACTGACCTATGGCTTTGCGGCGGAACTGTTGGCGGCGATCCCCGTGCTGAGCCTGCGCCGCCAACTGCGCCGGGCCGTCATGGCGCGGACGAATGCCTCTGAGTTGGAGGTCTTGGCGTGAGTGAAAACAAATCGTCCACGGATGAACACGGATGGACACGGATAAAAAATGGGGCTTTGGATGTTGCAGCGATCCGCGCAGACTTCCCGCTGCTGAGCACGCCCTTTCACGGCAAGGCGATGGTTTATCTCGATAGTGCAGTCAGCGGTCAGGTCCCGCAGCCGGTCATCGACCGCATGGACCACTATCAGCGTTTCGAGCACACGAATGTGCATCGTGGCGTATCCACGCTCAGCCAGGAAGCCACGGATCGTTATGAAGAGGCGCGCGAGAAAGTGCGCGGTTTTCTTAACGCCGCTTCCACCAAGGAGATCATTTGGACTCGGGGTACAACCGAAGCCATCAATCTCGTAGCCCAGAGCTGGGGCCGCGCCAACGTTCAGGCAGGCGATGAAATCCTGCTGTCGGCCATGGAGCATCACGCCAACATTGTGCCTTGGCAAATGCTGGCCGAAGAGCGCGGCGCCAAGATCTGCGTGATCCCCATGAACGATGCCGGAGAGTTGATCCTCGATGACCTTGATGCCCTCATCACACCACGCACCAAGATCATTGGCCTAATCCACG
>JAUYES010000151.1 GCA_030691225.1 Holophaga sp.
CTGAACCTTCGCCCAGTAACCGCGCCCAGGCTTATCAATGTTGTCCTCTGCGCACCACTTTCCAACTGCGGTGTCGGAGACGCCATAAATCTCAGCGATTCTGGAAGTCGGCAACTCCCACACCAGCTTTGTGAGAAGAGATTTAGGTGGTCGGCCCCGTTGGGGCTGAAGGGAGATCTCCTGGATGGAGGCCGAGATCGCCTGCCGGAGCACTTCCGGGTCTTCGGGATTCGGCTTGGCGTCAGGTGCAGGAACGACTGAGGCGATGGGCAGCAAGCGCATGCCTGGGGTGTCCACCTCCACAACCTGGGCAAGGTTCTTCTCTGCGACCTCGGGCGGGAGAGGAAGGAGGCTGGTCCGTGGAGAGTTACTCTGCTTCAGGCGGAGTTCTCTTACAGCGGTCGATGCACCTGGCCATAGCTGGTCACCAAGAGTGTTTTGAGCGTCACGCGTGATCGAGAGATTCTGTTCCAGGTATAGGGCAGTCGTCGTTATGTGGGTATGCCCGAGAAGCCGTTGGATTTCGTCCAGAGTGAGACCCTCCAGCTTCAGTAGATTGGCCGAGGAGCCTCGAAGCCGATGTGGCGAAAGCGTGTCGATGCCCATCTGGACCGCAGCCTTCTTGATATAGGTGGCGGTGAATCCAGACCAGTATGGGGTCCCGTTACCGTTGGGAAACATCCAGTCATTCTGCGGGCTCGACGCTGTGCCTGAATTGGCTTGGACTGGCTGGAGGGTTCTCCGGCGTCCCCGGCGTCGGGACGCACGGTAGTCCGGCGAGAGGATGATTTCCTGATAGCGCCTCAGCATGACCTCCAGCCAATCCGGAACAGTGACGACGCGCTCTTCCCCGTTCTTGCCTAGGGTGATGAAGGTGAGGTGGCCTTCGGGGCTGTAAGAGAACTTGGACCAACACGCGTAGAGAGCCTCAATTTCACGTAGCGCCAACCCGAGCATCATGGCGATGAGCATTAGGGCGTGGATGCTTGACTGAACGGCGACCAACTTCAAAAAGACCGGGACTTCCTTCTTCGTGAGCCCACGCTTTCGCGTCGGTTTGACCTCCTGGCGCTTGAATTTGAAATTGACGAATTTCAGCCAACCCAGCTCATCTCGTGCAAAAGTCACCAGACAACTGAAGGCGTTGACGATTTTGTTGAATGTTTCTGGCTTGAATCCGTGTTCCTGGATTGCAAGGTGGATCTTGTGAACCTGCTCTTGTCGGATGAGCGAAAAGGGAATGTCCATCAGGCTGGACCAGAACCGATCAAGATAATCCCCGGTGGCCTGAATGTATTTGGTCCCGTAGTGGGAGCGAGCGAAGGTTTCCCACTCCTTGTGTGCATCGTGAGGCGTCTTGGACGTGAAAATTCCGAGAGACACCTGGACAAGACGCTCGCGTTCACGGTTGTAAACTTCCAGCGCAGCAGGTTTGGTGCGCATCCTGGTGGACCGATTGACTACGACCTTTCCATCGAGCCGGATGCTCATGTGGTAGATTTTTGATCCCTTTTTTCGGTAGATGCCTTCTGACTTGATTGCCCTTGGCATGGATACTCTCGCCTGATCAGATTGATGAGCTTTGTGAGTTGCTGTTGGTACAGGCGGCTAGCGGATCGCTCACATCGGTGGCGAAGGATTCGTTCCGCACTTTGTGGAGCCGCGTCTAGAGTGCGGTGTGATACGGCCGGTCAGGTTGAGGTAGAAGCGCCAGGTCGCCTCCCAGCGGTACCATTTGCGGCCTGCGATGTACTTGACCCAGAGACCACGCCCCTCCCAGGAATCGAGCGTGGTCCGGCTAACCGACACACCTCGGGCCAGCCGGAAGCATTCCTGAATGTCACGTGCCGAAAGAAACACTCGGCCTGAAATGAAATCGTTGATGGCTTCGCTGAAGTCCATGTTGTTCCACTGGGGTGCAATGTCGCCTGCT
>JAUYES010000153.1 GCA_030691225.1 Holophaga sp.
GCCGTCCGGGCAGTCGAAGATCTGAAACTGGAAGCGGTTTTTTCCTTCCAGGCCGCGGAGCTCATGGTCCGGAATATAGAGTTGTAGAAGGAGGACTCCGTCCTGATCGAGAAGGTGGCGGACCTGGGTCAGACAACTGCGCAGATCCTCCGGCTTGGTTAGGAGATTCAGGGTGTTGTACGGGGCGATGATCGCCGCAAAGGTGGTGCGAAAGGCCAGGGCGGTCATGTCCATGCAGGCGTAGTGCGGCGCGGATGCGGTTGCCGCATGCCCTGCAACGGCAAGCATGGGCAGGGAGAGATCAACTCCGGTCACGCGATGGCCGTCCGCGGCCAAGGCTCGGCTGACCCGGCCGGTGCCGCAGCCCAGTTCCAGGATAGCGCAAGGGGTGGCGGGGAGGTGTCTACGATAAAAGGGGAGATCTTCGCGGAAATCCCCCAGCTCCAGATCGTAGAGGGCGGTGTACCGCGCGTGGCCGTAGATGCGGTCGGGTTGGATAGCCTGGCTCATGCTGCTTCGGCCTAGAGAGCGGCCGAGCCCGGGGTGCGCGGAAAGGGGATCACCTCGCGGATGTTGGCCATGCCGCTGACAAACTGGATCAACCGTTCAAAACCCAGGCCAAAACCGGCGTGGGGTACTGTGCCATATCGCCGCAGGTCCAGGTACCAGTCATACTCCTCCGGGTTGAGGCCCATCTCCTCAAGACGGCTGACCAGGTTGTCGTAGCGTTCTTCGCGCTGGCTGCCGCCGATGATCTCGCCGATGCCAGGTACCAGGATATCCATGGCGGCCACGGTGGTGTTGTCGTCGTTGACCCGCATGTAGAAGGGTTTGATGGACTTGGGATAGTCGCTGACGATGAGCGGCCGCTTGAAGACCTCCTCGCAGAGGTAGCGCTCGTGTTCCGATTGGAGATCCGCACCCCAGGCCACCGGAAAATTGAACTCTCTGCCGCAGGTTGTGAGGCGGTCGATGGCTTCGCTGTAGGTGATCCGGGCGAAATCCTGGTCCAGCACCGCAGCCAGTCTGGCTTTGAGCCCCTTGTCCACGAAATTGCCGAAGAGTTCGATCTCTTCCGGGCAATGGTCCAGGACATACCGCACCAGGTATTTGATGAACGCCTCCGCCACCTGCATGTCCTGGGCGAGGTCGCAGAAGGCCATCTCCGGCTCGATCATCCAGAACTCGGCCAGATGTCGGCTGGTGTTGGAGTTTTCCGCCCGGAAGGT
>JAUYES010000155.1 GCA_030691225.1 Holophaga sp.
CATTTGGAGTATTCATGCTTCGCAATTTCCGCCAAGTTTTTAAAGGCAACCAGATGCCCATGACCGTAGTCATGGGCGTGGTGTTAGTGGGTCTCGTGGCCTACCTAGCTCCCACTTCGGGCAGTTCCGAGGCACCAGAAAACGTCGTGGCCCGCGTTTACGGCAGGGATATTCTCAAGCGCGATATCGACCGCGTAATCTCCGATGCGCTGCAACGTATGGGGAAGCAGCCAAATATCCAGGCCATGCTGCCCTACTTGCAAAACCAGGCTGTGGGCCAGCTTGTGGGTGAAAAGTTGCGGGCCGAACTGGCTGAACGTCACGGCATCGTGGTCACCGACCAGGAAGTGGCCAGTGCCCTCCAAGCTCAGATGAAACAGAACCCCTACTTTGTGAATCCCGACGGTTCCTTTCGCCCCACCAGTGAAATCAATATGTATTTACTGGAGACCCAGGGCATCAGCCTGAAGACCATCGAAGACTCCACTCGCCAGATGCTGACGATCCGCAAACTGGTCGATCAAGAGGCCAGCAAAGTGCCTGTGGACGAGGCTCTGGTCAACCTTGAGAACCGAGTCCGCAACGAAAAACTCAATCTCGAATCCTTTGTGGTGACTCCCGATCTTGCTGCGATCACGGATCCAGGCGATGGCAAACTGGCAGAACTGCTCAAGGTTGGTGGAGCTCGCTTTCAGGTTGGTGCTCGCCGCGTGATTCAGTTTGTGGCCGTGGAACCGGGCTTCTTTGGCAATACCCTGACGGTGGATGATGCTGCGCTACAGGCCGCCTATGAATCCAAAAAGGCGCAGTACACCGAAATGAAAGTCAGCCATATTCTCTTCAAAGCCAAGACCGATGAAGAGTTCGCCGCAGCCACAGCAAAGGCCCAGGCCCTTCGCCCCAAGTTGGTGGCGGGCCTAGATTTTGGCAAGGCTGCCGAAGAACTGAGTGATGATCCTCCGGCCAAGCAGAATAGGGGCTTCTACGACTGGTTTAAATCCGGTGCCATGGAAAAACCCTTTGAAGATGGAGCTGCGGCCCTCAAGGTCGGCGAAATTAGCCAGCCTGTTCGAACTCCCTACGGAATTCATCTCATTCGCCTCGAAGGCAAGCGCACCAAGAGCTTCGAGGATGCGCGCGAGGAGCTGCGGGCTCAGTTGACCGAAGATCGCTTTGCCACGAAGGCCAAGGAGCGCCTCGAACAGCTCCGGAAGCGTGCCGGTGAGCGAGGTGATTTGACCGCGGCCGCCCGGAATTTGGGCCTCAAAGTGCAGACCAGCCAGCCCTTCCTGGATGAGGGCATGGTGACCATTCCTGGTTTAGTAGAGTCCTCCATGATCGTGGGCGAGGCCTTCCGCATGAAGGTGGGTCAGGTGTCCAAACTTCAGCAATCCGGTAATAACTATGTGGTCTTCCGCGTGCAGGAAGAACGGCCCAGCGCCGTGCCTCCCTTGGCCGAAATCCGCGATCGCGTGTTGGCCGCCTGGAAGCTGGAAGAAGCCCGCAAGGCCACGGTGGCAAAGGTTCAAGCTGCGCTGCAATCCGGTGATCTGAAGGCGCTGGGTGAAGCGAAAGCCCAGGAAAACATCACCATTGCTGGGCTGGGCGAAGTGGGCAAACACCCTGGGATCCGCAAGGCTCTGCTCGACACCCCCGATGGCAAGTTCACTTCGATTCACTGGAACGGGGAGGGACAGCTTTGGATCGCCCGCCTGAAATCACGCACGGCTGCGGAGCCTCTGAACTTCGAGAAGCGCCTGGCGCTCGTGCAAGAGCTTCAACGTGCGGGCAGTGAAAAACTTCTGATCTCTGAATTGCAGGATCTGGATGCCAAGGGTCGCATGCGGCCAGGCTTCAGTTCTCTCTGGGGCCGGTATAGCGGCATCTGGATCAACACCGATGTTCGTGTTGGACGCGAGGATCTTGAGGAGTAATTTTCCCAGACCTTTCGCCTATAGAAATGGCCGCCAGGAGCGGCCATTTCTATAGGCGGATTTCCCGGTCGCAGAGGCGGGCGCTGGCTTTGGGATCATGGCTGACAAAGAGCAAGGCCAGCCCTTCGGTCTTCAATTCCAAGAGAAGCGCAAGCAGATGGCTGGCCAGGGTGGGATCCAGGGCGGAAAGGGGTTCGTCCAGAGCCAGCACTTTGGGGCCGAGCATCAGGGAACGCGCCAGGGAGAGTCGTTGGGCCAGGCCACCCGACCACTGGGCAGGGAGCTGAGCCAAGCAGGCTTCGGGGAATTTCACCCGGGCGGCCATGGCTCGAGCGGCCTCGCGCCATGTGTTGGCGTCGCCTTGCCGGTGGATGACCAGGGGCTCTTCCAGAATTTCCCAGCCGGTACGGTGGGGCGGGAGTGAGGCCAAGGGTTCTTGGAAAACGGCTTGAAAGAGTCTGCGGCGCGGTCGACGGCGGGCTTCCGGCAGCGGTGACCAGGGTTTGTCTTGAAGATAGATCTGCCCTTCGGTGGGGTCCAGCAATCCCAGCAAGGTGCGAATTAGCGTGGTCTTTCCCGAACCGCTGGCTCCAGTGATGGCCAGGGCCTCGCCCTGATCGAGCGCGAAGGATAAGTTGCGGAAAACCCAGCCTTCATCGAAGCGAAGCCCGAGATTCTCGACCTGGAGCAGGCTCACCGGATGACGTCGCACCCAAGGTAGGGCTGAAGGGCCTTGGGCACCTTGATGCTGCCATCGGGCTGCTGGTAATTCTCCAGAATGGCCACCCAGGTGCGACCCACGGCCAGGCCGCTGCCATTGAGCGTGTGCACGAGTTGAGCCTTGGCCTTGGGCTCAGTGCCCTTGTAGCGGATGCTGCCACGTCGCGCCTGGAAATCGCCAAACCAGCTGCAGGAGCTGATTTCCCGGTAGGTGTTTTGGCTTGGCAACCACACTTCCAGATCGTAGGTCTTGCGGCTGGAGAAGCCCATATCACCGGAGCAAAGCAGCATGCGGCGGTAGGGTAGCTCCAGGGCCTCGAGAATGGCCTCGGCGCATTCGGTAAGGTGTTCCAGTTCCGCTTCGGCCTGCTCGGGCGCGGCGAAGGCCACGAGTTCCACCTTATGGAACTGATGCTGCCGAATAACACCTTTGGTGTCTTTGCCATGGCTGCCCGCTTCGCTGCGGAAGCAGGGCGTGAACGCGCAGTGGCGCAAGGGTAGTTGATCCGCGGGCAGAATTTCGTCTCGGTAGAGATTGGTCACGGGCACTTCGGCGGTCGGGATGAGGTACAGAGCATCCTCACCGCGATGAGTCTTGAAGAGATCCGCTTCGAACTTGGGCAACTGACCCGTGGCATACATGCTTTCGGCCAAGACGAGGTAGGGCGGCAGCACTTCGCCCCAGCCTGCGGCCGTTTGCTGATCGAGCATGAAGGACACCAGGGAGCGTTCCAGCTTGGCGCCCAAGCCCTTCAAGACCGCGAAGCGAGCACCGCTGATTTTGGCGGCGCGATCCAGGTCCAGAATGCTCAGGCGAGTGCCCAGATCAACGTGATCCTTGGGGTTCTCGATGGCGACGGGTTTGCCCCAGCGCTTGGTTTCCTGGTTGCCATGCTCATCCTTGCCCACGGGCACGCTGCGATCGGGCACATTGGGCAGGGTGGAGAGAAAGGCGCGGAAGGCGATTTCCGCCTCGCGCTCGGCCGCTTCCAGAGCGGAGAGTTTTTGCCCCACCTCGCGCTGAGCCACGATGAGGTGCTCCGCGTCTTGTTTCTCCCGCTTAAGCTTGGCAACTTCCTCTGAAACCCGATTGCGCTCGGCCTTGAGCACTTCCGCTTCCTGAATGACCACGCGCCGCTCGGCTTCGAGTTTTGTGTAAGTCTCGCGGTCAAAGGCATAGCCACGCGTGGAAAGGCCCTGAATGACGGCATCAAGATCTTGGCGGAGCAGGGCGGGATCAAGCATGGAAACCTCGGAAAGTTTCAGTTTAGGGTGTGCAGGCCGATCCGGCGATAACTTGAACGCGGCTACCCTTCTGGATAAAAAAACTGGGGAGCGGATGCCCCCCAGTTTTTTAGTGTGCGGAAAGTCTAGAACGTGTAGCTGACGCCTACGGTGAGCCAGCTTGGACGATAAGCAGCCATAGGCTGAAGTGCGCCCAGCCGATCCTTGGTTTGGAACCTAGTCCACTCGGCAAAGTTGTAGACTGCATCCACGGCGACACTCTTGGTGATCTGATACTTGGTGCCCAGTCGCCAGCCGAATTTCCAGCTGGTGTCGGGATAGGCACCGGTTTTCTGGGCCTTGACGTCAAAGGTGTTCAACGTGGGGCCGGTGAAGATCGTGAGCCCAGTGGTCTTGACGGGGTAGAGCAGGTCGAGACCCACCCAAGCGTTTTTTACGTCGCAATTGTTCGCCAGGTCTTCCTGCTTGGCGCGCACGGTCAGATGTCCGGCATGGACGTAAAGGCTGAGGTCGGGTTCCGTGAGGGTGAACTTGACACCGCCCTCGAAGAAATAACCAAGGTGGCGCTGGGTCAGGTTGACCATATCGCCTTGGGCATTCACGAGGCCTGTCTTGACGGAATATTCCGTGGACTGGGCGGGAAGCACGGATCCGACCAGGGCAAGGAGGCTAAGGGTAATGAATTTTCTCATGTATATCTCCTAGTCTGATCCGGGTTAGAACCGCAGGCCGATGTCGAGGTTGAAGTCGCGGCCACCGTTGAAGGAACCGGAGCTCGAGACACCGCCATAAATATTGGCGAAGGAATGGTTGATGCGGTAACCAAGCGGAGTGGCCTGGGTTCCACCGTTAGCCCAGTAGTAGATAGCAGGACGAATGGTATTGAACACATTCGTGATGGCCAGGGTACTGAATAACACGGCCTTCCTCTTCAATGGGATTTCCAGGTTGTAGGCGAAGTCGAAGCTCGTGAAATCGGCTTGGCTATACTGACCTCGCGCACCATTCCAATAACGGGTGTAGGCGGAAGGCAACTGGATGGGGGAGCCCACCGGGAAGGTGCCCGTCGGATTTACGACGCCGTTGGTGGCACGGTTTTCGACGCTGCCATCGTTGTAGCGGCCCAGGAGGCTGATGGTGGTCTTCACGCCACCAACCTTCACGTTATACAGCAACATCAGGCGCATCACGTTATTTTGGCTGGTACCCAACTGCCCCATGGGATTGAAGGCATCCTCGGGAACCCCGGCAGCCAATAGGTAGGGATCGAAGGTCCCTGCCTCGATGCCAGCGGACTGAAACGTAGTAGCGTCCTGCATCTGGTTATTACCCGTGGTCCGGCCGTAGGTATAGGCGCCGTTCAGGTAGAGCGTTCCAGGGATGATGGGTGTCTTGAACTCAAGCTCTATGGCGTTGTACTGCCGCTTGCCATTGGCATCGTTGGTCAGGGTGCGCAGGTAGTTGGTCTTGGACGGAAGCCCAGAACCCGTGGGGTCCGCCACGTTAATGGTGGCAGGGTTGCCCAGGGAGATAGGGAGATCAGCCCAGGTGCGGTGTACCAGGGTGGCCACTAAACTGCCGCCATTGCTATAGGAGCGACGGTAGCCGAGGGTCGTTTCCTTGCTGACATCGGGCTTGAACTTCTTGTCGATGGCGAACACGGCATTGGGAACCTGGTAGTCATAGACATAGCCATAGTTCGCAGGATTGATGACCGCACTGAGCGGAACGGTCTGAGTTCCCACCCCCGGCTGATCCCAGAAGCGGGTCACCACGGTGGTGTAGCGGAAGGT
>JAUYES010000170.1 GCA_030691225.1 Holophaga sp.
CTTTGTCGCGGTCGGCGCTTCGCCGTATTGGAAGGCGGCTACTACTTGAAAGACCTTGGAGTGAACGTAGAAGCTTTCTGTAAGGGGTTCGCCGGATGACCGTGGAAATCGGACACAACCTAGCCCTGATTCAGCAGCCTCGCACCCCCACGCTAGGCGACTATGACTGGTTCGATATCGAACAGGCCGGAACTCAGGTGGGCAAATCCCGCTGCCGCATCGACCCTGAGCAATTCACTATTTTTTCCATCATGATCTACCCCGAATACGAAGGGCACGGCTACGCCCGAGCGGTCATCGATCATTTCAAACAGCAATACCCCTTTCTGATTGCCGATCGCGTTCGCTACACCGCCCGGGACTTTTGGCTCAAAGTTGGTTTTGAGCCCGAAAGCATCGATCGCTATGTCTGGCGACGGTGATCCATTGTTCTAGTTTTTTGGAACGAAAAACAGGGATCTGGCTCCTAGGCCCGTTTCACAGAAAGCCAAGGGAGCTTTTCTCGTTTCCTGTCGATAATGCACCTTGATTACTCAGCCACCAATGCCTCTAGTCCGCAGACCCCAGAGCCTGTCCCAGAGCATCGCGCAGTTGCCGAAAACCGAAGGGCTTACTTAAAAAGGCCTGGGGGCGATCGGGCTGCGTACCCGCTAATACCTGAGCCTTGTCGTAGCCGCTAGCCAGAATCACCGGCAGCTTAGGATCGAGTTGCCGGAGGGCCTTCAGCGTGCCCCAGCCATCCAAACGCGGCATGGTCAAATCAGTGATCACGAGTCGGATTTCGCCCTGATGCTGGCAAAAGGTCTCCAGGGCAGCCACGCCATCACAGGCCGTGAGCACCTTGAAGCCCAGCACTTCGATCAGATCGCGTATCGAATCCAGCAACAGCGGATCATCATCGACCAGCAGCAGCGTTCCGCCAGTGGCAGCGATTTCCGGCTTAAGCACGGAAACCGTAGGCTCCGGCAGGTTGGAGACCACCTTGGCCACTACCGGGAAATAAACACGGAAGACGCTGCCCTGCCCAAGTTGACTCGCTACCGTAATGGCTGCACGGTGAGCCTGCACGATACCAAGCACAACTGATAAGCCCAGGCCGCGTCCGATGAATTTGGTCGAGAAGAAGGGATCGAATAGCTTTTCGAAATCCGCCTTGGCAATCCCACATCCCGTGTCTGTCACTTCCAGGCAGGCGTAGTCCTTCTGATCGGACTCCCAGCCATAGGGGAAGCGATGGGCAATGGCAATGTCACTCGCCAAACATGTTCGCAAACTCAGTCGGACGGTGCCTGGAGCCTCACCCAAGGCCTCTCCGGCATTAGTCAATAAATTGGTCAAGAGTTGCTGTATCTGCTCGGCATTCGCGCTCACCATGGGGCCGGGGCTCGGGAATTCGGTTTCCAGTGCGACGGTACTGGGCAGAGTGTTCTGAATCAGCGGCAATGTCGTCTGGCAGCATTCGGTCAGCCAACACGGTTCTCGTTTAAGCGAGGTCTGCCCGAGATAGGTCAGCATCATACGGCTCACTTCGGCCGCTTTCTCTGCACCCTGCTTTGCCATGGCTATGAAACGAGCCGGATTGGCATCCTTGGGGAGCGCACCCACCAATTCCAGGTTGCCTATTACGGCTTGCAGCTTGTTGTTGAAGTGATGGGCGATGGAGCCAGCCATAAGCCCCAGGCTTTCGGCCTTCTGGAGTTGGTAATTCTGGGTTTCGAGTCTGGCCTTATCGGCCTCGGCCTGCTTGCTCTCGGTGATGTCTTCGATGACCCCCCAAACCACTTTTTCACCCGCGTCATTGATGGAAATGGCACCACTGATCCGGATGGGATAGCGGGATCCGTCCTTGCGGATGTACTCCTTTTCGTTGGGCCCAAAAAAGCCGTGCTCATTGAGATCACGAAGCTGCTGATGCTCCTGCGCCTCATATTCGCTCGGGGTAATCGCCCAGAATTGCAGCTGCAGGAATTCCTCTTTGGTATAGCCCGTCTGGCGCAAGAGTGCATCGTTGACTTCCAGAAAGGCGCCTGTGGCATGACTGACCATGGCCAGACCGATGGGTGACAATTCGAACAAGCATCGAAATTTGGCCTCATTCCGTCGTAGCACTTCAAGAGCCTGTTTCCGCATGGTGATATCGCGAGTGACCCCTTGGATTTCCACGGCACCCGTGGCTTTATTCAGCCGGTATTTGGTGATCACCTCGGTCCAGACCGTGGTCCCATCCTTGCGTGGCTGCTCCAGTTCATCGATGCGGGATAGATCGAGCGTGTAATTGCTGGCCCGAAAACGCTCGATATCCTGAACGACCATGGCTCTTAATTGGGCTGCCGCCTCTGGCGTCAAAGCCGCGTCAAAGGGTTCAGCAATGACTTCTTCCGGCGTGAACCCTCGCAGTTCATAAACCGAGGGACTGACAAAGACAAACCGAAGCGTTTGGGCATCGAGGGTCCAGACCACATCCTTCATGCTTTCCGTAAGCGAGCGGTATTTTTCCTCGCTTATGCGAAGCGCTGTCTCTGCCAGTTTACGATCCGTAAGATCACGCCACGCTGTAAACAGGGCTGGCTTTCCTTCGAACACCATGGAAGCGATGGATACTTCTACCAGAAATTCCGACCCGTCCAACCTGCGATGCACCCAATCAAAGGTGTTGGTCTTGAGCCGTAGAGCCTCGGTGATTCTTTCCTCTACCGCTTGCAAGGAATTCCTCCCATCAGGTTGGAATTCTGGCGAAATCAGACCCGGGGATTTGCCAATGATCTGCGCGCGCTCTCCACGCAGCATGATCTCAGCAGCTCGATTGCATTCCACAAAAATACCATCCACCAGAATCAAAAAAGCATCCGGGGAATCCTGAAACAGAATCCGGTGTTTCTCTTCGCTCGCCCCCAAAGCTTCGATGGCTTGCCTTCGCTCAGCAATCTCTCGGCGAAGCCGCACATTGATCCGATAGATGTAGACCACCAAGGCCAACACGGCACCAATCAGCACGATGGCTAGGCCGAAAAACCGATACAACCACCCTAGATTGCGAGGCGGCGGATTGGGATCAAAGAGAAAGCCCTTGAAATCAAAATCCGCATTGATCATGCCCAGTTCCGCGTAGGTGTCGGCGATATGCCGCCAACGGCCTGGATTCATGTGCCCAATTTCCACCAAGTTTGCCTGCAGCAAGGGCACCATCTGGCGAGCTTCGAACCGCAAGTGTTCAAGGCTGTGCCGTTGGGTGTAGCGGCTATAAATCAGCTGCACGAGCTCTTCCGGGTGCTGCATGGCATATTCCCATCCGCGCAGACTGGCAGCCCGGAAGGCCTTCACCATTTCCGGGTTTTTCTCAAGCTGCCGCTCGGTGGTAAAGAGGTTCTCACCGTAGAAATCAATCCCCACCGAGCGCGGCGAATGGAGCACATATTCCTGGCCCGCCGATTCCAACTCGAAGGGTTCATCGGTGACATAGGCGGACATGGCATCGACCGTCCCGGTAAGGAGATCTTTGGGATGAAACCCGTGGGGGAGCTGGGTGAATTTTTCGGAAGGAATTCCAACTTTCCGAAGGTACGCCAGCAGTTCCGATGAGCCCGGTTCCAGCATGATCTTTCGCCCGGCCAGGTCATGGATGGTTTGCAAGCCACTCTCTTTTCGAGTCAAGAGCGCCAGGGGGGAATGCTGGAAAATCACCGCCAGGGCCACCACGGGCACGCCCTGCTGCCGCAACAAAAGAAGATCCGTAGAACCCACACCAAAGTCGGCCTTACCCTGCACCACCTGTTGCACGGGATCTTCGGTGGTTTGACTTGGGAGGATCTCGACTTCCAGCCCGGCTGCCTGGTAATACCCCTGCGCCTGGGCCGCGTAATACCCGGCGTACTGAAATTGATGTTGCCACCGAAGCTGTAGCCTTACCCTGCGTGGTTCAGCGCCCCAGAGAGGAACCATTGCCATCGCCACAAGGACTAAGGCGGAAAGCCCAGGAATGGGAAAAACCAAAAGGAATTTCCTACCGCTGAGTAAAGGCATCTTCACCGATTCCTTTCAGGTGCAGGGTTGCTGGCAAATAACGCGAGGTGCTCTTGAAGTTCCTTCATGCTGAATGGCTTGGAGAGCAGGGTCACATATGGATGCGCCTCCGCTAGATCCGAGGCGAATTGATCCACACGGCCCGTAGCCAGCAGCACCGGAGTGGTGGGCCTCAAGGCACGCAACCGCGGTAAGGTGCCAGCACCACCGAGCCCAGGCATGTTCATATCCAGGATCACGACATCGGGCTGGAACCCGGCGTCGAGCTCCGCCAGCGCCTCCTCGCCACAGCTAGCGCCCCTAGGGCTGTGACCGAGAACCTTTAAAATCTCAAGCAAGGAGCCCAGGATCAATTCGTCATCATCCACAACCAGGACCTTTAACACCCTGGCTGGTGTAAGGGTGGGTGACTCCACCCCCGATGCTGGGCCTGCAACGAGAACGGGTTCCAAGGCTAGGGCCGAGGAGGCGGGAAAGCGCAACATCACGCGCGTGCCTAAGCCAAGTTCACTCTGTATTTCCATCTGGCCTTGGTGCACTTTCACAGTGCCATACACCATGGATAGACCCAATCCCGTGCCCTTGCCAACATCTTTGGTGGTGTAGAAGGGATCCATGGCTTTTTCCATAACCTCTGGAGGCATGCCAGTGCCGGTATCCGCCACCACCACTTCGATCCAATCGTTATCCACATTGCGGGTGCGCAGGGTCAGGGTGCCGTTCTCCGGCATGGCGTCCACCGCGTTAACGCAGAGATTCATCAGGGCGTGGGTCAGGGCGCTGGCATCGCCGCGCATGGGTCGAAGGTCCTCGGCCAGATCCAATTTCAGGCGCACCTTGGCCAGGGTGGTGCGTTCCAGCAGATTCACCTCCTCGCGGACAAGCGTGTTCATATCCAATTCGTGCTCCTCTGCGGGGCTATGCCGCGCAAAGTTCAGTAGGCTTTTGACCATTTTTCCGCCCCGGGTGGAGGCCTGAATGATGGTGTCGAAGGCCCGGAAAATTGGACTATTCACGGGTTGAGAATCGATATGAGCGGTGGCCATACCAAGGATCGCCCCCAGCACATTGTTCATATCGTGGGCAACCCCCCCCGCCAAGGTACCCAGGCTTTCCATTTTTTGGGCTTGCACGAGCTGGGCTTTCAAGCGCTTGCGCTCGGTAATATCGCGGGTGATGGAAAGCACATGCTGCTTGCCGTTAATTTCAAATAATCGCGCGGACATCAACCCAAAAAATGGCCTACCGCCTTTGGCCAAAAAGGTAGCCTCAAAATCCAGTACTTCCCCCTTTTCCTTCAGCCCTGCCACAAGGTTTTTCCGATCATTCGCATCGGCCCAAAGGGGATTCAGTTCGGCTACGGCAGAGCGCCCAACCACGTCTTCCTTGGAATACCCCGTCACCCTGGTAAACCCTTCGTTGATTTCAAGATAGACGCCGTCCTCCAGGGTCGTAATCGCAAAGGCATCGGGGCTCACTGCAAAGGCCTTGGCCAAAAGATCCTGCGACGAGCGCAGTGCCGCAGCCGCCCTATTTCGCTCGGTCACATCACGAACGATGGTGATGGCCGTGTCTTGAGTACAGGGCGCGACACGAGCTTCGAAGGCACGCTCTTCCCCGCCGAGAGTTAGCGAGTATTCGATTTCCTGGACAACCTGCGAATCCAGAGCACCCTCGTATGCCTTCAGAAATTGCTCCGCCAGTGGGTTGGGCAAGAAATCCTGCGGCCGACGATGGAGGAAATCCTTCTGGGAGACCAAGAGTAGCCTTGGATCGGAGGCACGAACGTCTAGATACTCCCCATCCCGCCGGTTCGTAAAAATGAGATCTGGAATAGCCGCAATCAGCGCCAGATTTTGAGCCTCGCTTTGACGCAGAACATCCGTTTGCCGCTGCAGTTCCGCCTCGATTTGCTTCTCCCGGGTGACCACACGGGCCGAGCCAACGGTGCCGAGCAGCCGGTTCTGTTCATCCAAGAAGGGAGCTTTGTAGACATCCAGAAACAGCATCTCGCCGCGCACATTTCCGGCTTCATCAAAACGCTGGGCAGTCAGGGAGGCCAAAACCGGAGCATCCGTGCTTTGGCAGAGTTCCCCAAAGGTATGCCAATCAGGACGTTCGGGATGGGCAGCCCGTTCCCGCTCCGCGAAAAACAGATCGGTCTTGCCCACGGGTTCGTTGGTATCCCGGGCTTGCAGCAACGTGTCACACATGGCCTGGTTAACGAAAAGGTAGCGCCCGCCCAGATCTTTCGCCCAAATGAGATCCGGAACATTATCGGCCATCAAGCGCAGCAGATGGCGATTAGCTTCGGTCTGCGCCTGGCTCGCTTGCAATTCCTCCATAAAGAGCTGCGTATTCAGCCCAGCCGCCGCCCGAGCACCAATCTGAGTGAAGAGTATTTTTTCGTCCTCGCTCCACGCACGGGCATATGAGCACTGATGCAGGCCCAGGAGCCAGGGTTTTCCCTGGGTGGGCACAATTGGCAGAACCAACTGAGACTGAACCGCTAAGGCCTCGGCAATACCCTGGGGCACGGGATGGTCCCCCAGTGAGCCATAGCTAACTGGATGCTCCGAAGCCAGCACCGTGCCAATCAATTTGCGCAGGTCATCGGACATGGGCATGAGCCGCCCCGAGGCGCCGCCTCCAGGGTATTCAGGCCTGGTTCGCTCCATGGGCACCGAATAGGCCGGCGCCTCAGGATCCGCAGGAAAAATCAACCACGCACGGTCGCATCCGAAGATGGAAAGCAGGGCCTCCAGGATTGCCTCGTTCATGGATTTGAGATTCGTCACCCCAGCCTGGCGAATAATGCGATCGATCGATGCCAAGCTCCGCAGGGAAAGTAGGGACGCTTCACGCTCATCCTCCCGCTGCTTGCGATCGGTAATGTCGTGGGCCACCCCCACGAATCGCTGTTCGCCTTCAGGGGTGATCATTCGGCTGGCATTCGCTTGGAACCAACGCCAAGCCCCATCGGCACGCCGAACCCGAAAGGCAGGACTGGTCTCGCTCTGCCCGGTGGCCAGCACCCGGGTGAGGCACTCCAAGCAAAGATCGTGATCCTCGGGGTGCACGAAGGGGGCGAAGGGCTTGCCGAGAACCACGCTGATGGGAGTACCGAAATGCCGCTCCCACGCAGGGGACATAAACAGGAAGATCCCCTGGGCATCGAGCGTGTAAATGACATCGAGGCTGCCTTCGGTGATGGCCCGCAGGTTTGCCTCGCTCGCCTGCAACTCCCGATGCAGCCGCCTTCCTTTGGTATGCAGTCCCCACTCACGGAGCACCCGCTCGATCGTTTTGGGAAGGGTGCGGAAGGCTTCTGGCGACTTGACCAGGTAATCCCAAGCCCCCGATTTCATGGAATCCACCGCCGCCTGTTCGCTGCCATAACTCGTCATAACGATGACTGGAAAGGTGCGAATATCGTCGGGATCCGGAAGCGCCTCGGTGGCCCGACCATCGGGTAGGTTCAGATCCATCAGCGCGATATCGGGTTGCCAACCTTCGACATGCTCTCGAAATTCTCCCAGGGTCCTCATCCAGCGAACGTCTAGGTTGCCGATCGATTCGAGCGAACGGGCAATGGCCTCGGCGTGGGCGGCCTCGTCCTCAACAATCAAAATGCGAGTAGGTTGGATGCTCATCTAGGCCTCAAGGTCGATCAGTAGGGGTATTGGTTCCAGGCCAGCCAATAGAACCCGAAGGTTTCCATCATCGCCTTAAAATCAGCCAGATCCACCGGCTTTACCAAGTAGCTGTTGGCCTGACATTCATAAGCCCGAGCCATATCGCTCTCCGAAGAGGAGGTGGTCAGGATCACGATGGGAATGTTGTTCAGGCCAGGGTCGGATTTCGCGGTCCTCAGGACCTCGAGCCCGTCCACCTTGGGCAACCGAAGATCCAGCAGCACCAAGCCAGGCCGGGGAAATTTTTCAGGGTCCACGTAGGCCCCCTGGCGGAAGAGATAATCCAGGGCCGCCTGACCATCGCTGACATGCACCAGGCGATTGGCCACCCGGGCATCTTCCAAATTTCGCCGCACGATCTCGGCATGGGCTGGATCGTCCTCTACGAGAAGAATCAAAAAGGGTTCACCGGTCATGGCTGAGCTCCTGGCTGGTTGCTTTTTGAGAGAGAAAATTTTTTACACGGAGGCGTGAAGGACAACCCGGTTGGAGGAACTATGCCAGCCAATGCAGCCCACATCATCGGTGTCCATCGGTGTTCATCGGTGGCAAATTGCTTTTCTTGCTTAGGTCCACGGAGCCTTTCTCTTCGCCTACAAAGGCGTGCGCCACGTCGCGCAATCCCGTCGTCACAACGTCTTCTCCCGAAAACAAAACGAAGCAAAGAAAATGGCCACCGATGAACACCGATGGACACCGATGAAAAAAAGCAAAGAGGCAAAAAGCTCATCGCGCCTCCTTGGCCCGACCTTTGAGCGCCAGGGGAAGAGTAAACCGGAAGCAGGTGCCGTGTCCGGCTCCTTCGGATTCCAACCAGATTCGCCCTTCGTTCAGTTCCACGATGCGCTTCACCAGCGCGAGCCCTAGCCCAGTGCCTTCGCTGGCGGCGTCCAGTTGTTCGAAGAGGCCAAAGACCTTGTCCTGAAACTTGGGATCGATGCCCAGGCCGTTATCACGCACGAAAAACACGGTATCCACGCCCGCCCCCTCGGCACCCAATTCGATCCTGGGCGCGGGTTGCTCACCCATGTACTTCACAGCATTCTCGACCAGGTTTTGCCAGATCTCCTCTAGCCGCGGGCGATCCCCGAAAAGCGTGATGGCTGGTACTTCGACCTTGATCTCAACCCCTCGGGTCGAGATTGCCCCGGCCACGGCAGCCAGGGCCTCGGCGATGAGATCGGCCAGATCTACCCGCACCGGCGGATTTACCACCCGACCCACGCGCGAAACCTCCAGCAGATCGTCCAATAGGCGCCCCATCTTGCCCGTGGCATTGCGGATGAAGTCCATGTCCTTGGCCACCCGCTCGGCCCTGCCTTGTTCCAGGTCCTGCTCCAAGTAGCCCAGGAAGGTCCGCACCGTCACTAATGGGCTCTTCAGATCATGAGAGATCATGTAGGTGAAGCGCTCCATTTCTGCGTTCTTCTGCTTGAGTTCCTCCTCCCGGTGTTTGCGCTCTGTGATGTCTTCGAAGACCGTCGCGAATTGACCCTTTTTGGGCGAAATTACAGAAATGCGGAAGTGCTTCTCGAGAGGTGGGAAAAAAGTCTCGAAGGCGTACGGCTCACCACCCAGAGCCACTTGGCTGAATTCCGCCAAATAGGGCGGCTCCACGGTTCCGTAGATCTCGGTGCCCAGCAGGCCCGGCGCAGTGGCTGCGGCCAGCCCGGTGTGGGTTTCGTAGGCCGGGTTCACCGCCAACAGCCGGTAGTCCACCACCTTGCCCGCGGCATCGGTCACGAGTTCATGCAGGGCCACGCCCTCCGTCAGGTTTTCGAAGAGCGTGCGGAATTTCTGTTCGCTTTCGTGCAGTGCCTGTTTCGCCTGTTTGCGCTCCGTGATATCGGTGGCCGCCGCGTAGATTAGGTTTCCTTGGGGCCGCGACCGCCATTCAATCCATCGATAGGAACCGTCTTTGCAGCGGTATCGATTCTCAAAGCTTGTCACTTGCTCCTGTGCATCGAGTCTTGACATGGCAGCAAGGGTGCCTTCCATGTCTTCGGGATGCACCAACTCAAGAAACGAACGCCCTTCAAGATCCTGTAGCGAGTACCCAAGAACCTTTTCCCATTCGGGATTCAACCGGAGAAAGTGGCCGCCGGTATCCGCGATGCACAGCAGATCCAGGCTCGAGGAAAAATAGCGTTCCAATTCGGCGTTCTTCTCGCGCAAGGCTTCTTCTGCCGCCATTCGCTCGGTGATATCGCGTGCCGTGCCTTCTAAACCCGTGACCAAGCCCAGTTCGTTTCGGGTCGGCACCGCACTCGAGGTATGCCACTT
>JAUYES010000186.1 GCA_030691225.1 Holophaga sp.
ACGACGGCATCGGGATCTTTCTTGAACCGGGCACGAACCTGCTCGGCTACTTCCATGCCGAGGGTTTCCACGCCCCGAATACCGAAGGGCGTGTAGAGGCTGGCGTTGAAGAAGCCCGTTTCTTCGAGGGTGCGCAGGGCCATGTAGAAGAGCTCGGGCCCTACGGAAAGGCGTAGCACTTCGGCGCCATAGGCTTCGCAGGCGCGGCTTTTCTCCACGATCTCGGGCTGGCACACGTTTTTGGAATCAAACACTTCCTGCAGGATGATGCACTTGAGGTTGCGCATGGCGGCCTGGCTGGCCACGGCGGCGCCGTAGTTGCCACTGGTGGCTGCGATCAAGCCCTGGAAGCCCTTCTTCTGGGCCTCGAAGGCAGAGATGGACGCACGTCGGGCCTTGAAGCTCCCGCTGGCATTGGCGGCTTCGTCCTTCACCAGAATTGTGGCGCCCTTCCCGGGGCCAGCGACCTTGCGCACGGCTTCGGTCAGATTCTTTAGTTCGAAGAGGGGCGTGTTGCCGACCTTGGAATCGGTTTGAATGCGAACGATATCTTCGTGGGAATAGCCCGTTTCCCGCATCATGCGTTCGTAGTCGAAGGCGATGGGGCTCTGGATGAAGTCCTCGAAATTGATGCCGAGGGCCATCTTCATAATTTCGTTTTTGCGCCCGAGCACGGCGGCGTAGGACATATCGCGCATTACGCTTGCCCTCCCATTCCGATTGTCAACAGCTCTGGCACGGTGGCACCAAAACTATGGGCATAGCTGGGATTGGCAAGCTTGAGCACACCGCGATGCTCACGGCCGATGAGGGTGCGGATGGCGACTTCCTTGCCCATGTCGGCATCCTCGGTCAGAAATCCCGAGAGTTTCAGGATGTAAGGCACCTGGGCAGTATCGGGGGGCAGATTGGGTGCGCGTTCTTCGGGTGTGAGGAGCACCGCCTCAATCTCCACCCAGGTTCCGGCCTTGAACATGGTCAACCTCGCGGGGAAAACTGCCACGGAGGCACGGGAGCGGGTCCGCGTGCCTCCGTGGCGTGTGGGGGTATTACTCGCAGATCAGTTCGCGCATATCGCCCATGATGGCGCGGGGCACGGGCAGGTCGATCATGGTGTGCAGGCCCGGCCGCGCGTTGATCACGTGGGGGATCATGTTGATGCACATGGCGATGGTGCCAATGCCGCCGGGGATTTCGGGCTTGTTGGAGAGGTTGACGTTGGGCGTGCCCTTGATGATCACGTAATCACCGGTATTGGTGCCTTCGAGTTCGGGCTCGATCTGTTGGGGGTGAATCATCTCGACGGCGAGCTTGCCATCTACATAGCCGTAGCCCTTCATGGTGCAACCTGCCACGTTACCGGGCTGAACTTCGGCGTACTTGGTTTTGCGGTAGACGTTAGAAACGATGGGCGCCATGGTCTGTTCCACGGGCTTATCGAGCTTCCAGCCAATGGCGTCACAGATCATGTTCACGGATTCGTTAAAGCCCACGTGACCGGCGAGGTGGCCAGCGGCGGACTGCTTGTTGAACTCGTCCAAGGTGATGCCCACTCCCTGTTCTTCCATAACGGCGGGACCGAAGGGAGAGAGGCTGTTGACGCGCTCGGCCTTCACGTATTCCACGTCCGTGCAGGCGCCGGTCATGAGGATCGCGAGCAGGTCCATCATGAGGCCGGGGTTAATGCCCGTGCCGAGAACGCTGACGCCATTCGCCTTGGCCAGCTTGTCGATCTTGGCGGCGAGCTTGGGTTCCTGGGCCTTGGGATAGGCCATTTCCTCGGCAGTGGAGACTACGTTGATACCCAGTTCGACGATGAACTTGATCTTGTCGAAGGTCTTGGCCGTGAAACTGTCCGTGCAGAGCAACACAACATCCGCCGATTCCTTCTTGATGACCTTGGTGATATCACCCTTAATGACCACATCCTTGCGGTCGCCCTTGGGCACGCCGAGCACTTCGAACATGCTCTTACCCATGCGATCGGGGTGGATATCACAGACGCCGACGACGTCGACACCCTTCTTGCGGAGAAGGACTTCGGCCATGCCGCTGCCCATGGCGCCGAAGCCCCAGATCGCAACCTTCACGTTCTTCTTTTTCATGGTGTTTCTCCCCAAGGGTTGTCAGGACTGCTTGTTCGTGACGACGGCGAATTTGATGCTGTCGGTGCGGCAATAGAGTC
>JAUYES010000194.1 GCA_030691225.1 Holophaga sp.
AAATTGGGCATCGTGCCCGAATACAACAAGCAACTGATGGGCACCAGTTTTCTGGCGCAAAACAGCAACAAAAAATCCGTGAGCCTCAATACCAAGAGCGCGGAAGGCAAGGCCATCTTCAAGAAACTCGCGGTGAACGCAGATATCGTCATCGAGAACTTTCGCCCCGGGGTCATGGACCGCTTGGGCATTGGGTATTCCGTGCTCAAGGAGATCAACCCCAAGCTCATCTACTGCGCCATTTCCGGCTTTGGCCAAACGGGCCCCGACGCGGACAGACCCGCCTACGATCAAATCATTCAAGGCCTTTCTGGCGAAATGGCGATCAATGGTGACGAGCGGCTGAACCCTTTGCGCGCGGGCTTTCCAGTGTGCGATACCGTGGGCGGACTCAATGCCGCCTTTGCCGTGATGGCGGCCCTCTTTCACCGGGAACGCACCGGCGAAGGGCAGTTCATCGATATCGCCCTGCTGGATTCGATCATGCCGCTCATGGGTTGGGTGGCGGCCAACCTGCTCATCGGCGATTCGCAACCCGTAGTCATGGGCAACGATAATTTCACCGCCGCACCGAGCGGCACCTTCCGCACCCAAGATGGCTTCATCAATATCGCCGCCAACAAGCAAGAGCAATGGGAAGCGGTCTGTGATGTGCTGGGCACCCCGGAATTAAAAAGTGATCCCCGCTTTCAAGAACGGGATATCCGCAAGAAAAACAGGAAAGAACTCACACCACTCTTAGAAGCGAAACTGGCCGAGCAACCAACGCTGGACTGGGTTAACCGTCTTAATGCCAAAGATGTTCCGAGCGGTGAGATTCTGGGGCTAGGCGAGGCCCTCCGACAACCCCAAATCACGCATCGAGGCGTCCTCCAGAAGATCGACACGCCGGGCATTGGGGAAATCGAAGTCTTCGGCCTTACGGCCCTCTTCGAGAAAACTACTGGCGAGGTCAATAGCCCGCCGCCCACATTGGGGCAGCACAATCAGGAGATCTTTGGCAGCATCGGGTATGGAACAGAAGAATTGGCAGAGCTGAAGTCAAAGGGCGTTATCTAGACAAGGAGTTCGGCATGGGCATGACCATCGTTGAAAAGATCCTGGCGCGAGCCTCGGGGCTGGCTGCGGTCAAGGCAGGTGATGTAGTGGAGCCACGGGTCGATCTGGCCATGTCCCACGAAAATGCCGCGCTCGTCATCAACCAGTTCAAGGAAGTGTACGAAGGCAGTGGCCGCGAAGCCGTGCCCTGGGATCCCTCGCGCATCGCCGTCATCTTTGACCACCGGGTTCCAGCGGAATCCCCCAAGACCGCCACCAACCAGAAGAAGATTCGCGAGTTCGTGGCCAAGCATGGCATCACCAAGTTCCACGATGTGCGCGGCGACGTGGGCGGCATCTGCCATCAAATCCTGCCCGAATATGGCTACGTGCGGCCAGGCTTCGTGGTGGTGGGCACCGATAGCCACACCACCAGCCATGGCGCCTTGGGAGCCTTCTCCTTCGGCATTGGCGCCACGGAAATGGCCTCGGTATGGACCTTAGGATTTGCGGTGAATGTCGAAGTGCCCACCACGATCAGGGTGGTCGTTTCAGGGGAATTCTCAGAATTCGTTGGGCCCAAAGATCTAATCCTGCACTTGATCGGCCTACTCACGGCTCAGGGTGCGAATTTTCGGGCCATCGAATTCCACGGCGAAACCATCCGCAAAATGAGCACCTCGGGCCGCCTCGTGATCTGCAATATGAGCGTGGAAGCTGGCGCCACCACCGGCATCGTTCCACC